>CAJPRB010000042.1:0-12016 GCA_905372925.1 uncultured Streptococcus sp. | reverse complement strand
GGCGATATCTGGTTGCCAAGTCCATTTGGCTCCGTACTTTTCAAGTAGGTCAAAGCTAGCTTGTGGTCCCATGCTTCCAGCTTTATAGTCATGAAGTGGGGCACCATTTTCAGCCCAGAGCTCTTCGATACGGTCAATCAATTTCCAAGAAGCACTTACCTCATCCCAGTGGCTAAAGTTGGTAGAATTGTTGTTCAAGACATCGTAGATTAGCTTTTCGTATGGATCTGGTGAAGCCCCAGTAGCGGTAGCATCTGTACGGTAATCCAGAGAGCTTGGCGCCAGGTTAAATTCTTCACCTACTTGTTTACCATTGAGGCTGAGAGAGAATCCTTCAGTTGGTTGGATATAGATGGTCAAGATATTTGGTTCTAAAGGTTCTCCAAAGATAGAGTCCATTTGCTTAAAGATGATATTGACATGAGTCCCTTTTTCAGTCAGACGTTTCCCTGTACGGAAGAAGAAGGGAACACCACGGAAACGATCACTGTCTACAAAGAAAGCACCAGATGCAAAGGTTTCTGTTGTAGATTCGGGGTTAACGTTTGGCTCGCTACGGTAGGAAATGTATTTCTTACCATCAATCTTTCCAGAACGGTATTGACCACGGATAAAGTGTTCTTTTAATTCCTCTTCGCTTGGTTGGTGAAGGTTTTTAAATACCTTAATCTTCTCAGCACGAATCTCATCTTTTGTAAAGCTGGCAGGCTTGTCCATTGCTAGAAGAGATAAGAGCTGGAGAGTGTGGTTTTGAACCATGTCACGGAGGGCACCAGATTCATCATAGTAGCCACCACGTTCCTCAACTCCTAAGCGCTCAGCAAAGGTAATCTGCACGTTATCAATGTGCTCACGGTTCCAAACATTTTCAAAGATCATATTGGCAAAACGAACAGCAAAGATACTTTGAATCATTTCTTTCCCCAAGTAATGGTCAATACGGTAGATCTGTTCTTCATCAAATGTTGCTAGAAGATCTTCATTCAGCTTACTTGCAGTTTCATAGTCTGTACCAAATGGTTTCTCAACGATTAAGCGCTCAAAACCTTTGCCATCAACAATGTTTTCAGATTTGAGGTGCTTGGCAATGGTACCAAAGAATTGAGGAGCCATTGATAGGAAGAAGAGTTTGTTGTGGTCCGTTTGGTATTTTTCATCAAGCTCAGCCTGTAATTCACGTAAAGCAATGTAATTATCAGTATCATTAACATCATGACTTTGATAGTAGAAATGACTAGCAAACTCTTGGGCTTGCTCGGTACTATCTGCCAAATCAAGGATGGACTCAACAACAACAGATTCGAAATATTCTTTACTCCAAGGTCTACGAGCTGTTCCAATAACTGCGAAATGCTCAGAAAGATTGCCTGATTTATAGAGTCTAAAAAGGGAAGGGTAGAGTTTGCGTTTAGCTAAATCTCCACTTGCACCGAAAATTGTAACAATAACCTTTGATGACATCTAGCTACCTAATTTCTAATTTTATTCCTAGTCGGGCTAGGGATGAGATTTCCTCATTTTCATAGTCTTTATTTTATCATAATTTTCAAAAAAATCAAAAAATCCAATACGCAATTAAAAAACTGTAAGGATTTCCTTACAGTTTCGTTTTATACGTTTAGGACCTTGTCCAAGAACTCTTTCAGTCGAGGGTGTTGTGGGTTATCAAAGATTTGGTCTGGAGTTCCATCTTCAAGGAATTCACCATCAGCCGTAAAGATAACACGGTTAGCCACCTGACGAGCAAATCCCATCTCATGGGTTACGATAATCATGGTCATGCCTTGTTCCGCCAATTCCTTCATAACATTCAGTACATCTCCAACCATCTCGGGGTCGAGAGCAGAAGTTGGTTCGTCAAAGAGCATGATGTCAGGATTCATGGCTAGGCCACGTGCGATAGCCACACGTTGTTTTTGACCACCTGAGAGACTATCTGGATTGGCATTTGCCTTATCAGCAAGGCCAACTTTCTCTAGTAATTCCATTCCCAATTTCTCTGCTTCGGCCTTGGTCATCAATTTGTGTTCAACTGGAGCAAAGGTAATGTTATCCAAAACGGACATATGAGGGAAGAGGTTGAAGTGCTGGAAAACCATTCCGACGTTTTCACGGACATGGTCGACATTGGTTGACTTTTCAGTCAAATCATAACCATTCACTGTGATGTGGCCACTCGTTACCTCCTCGAGAAGGTTAAGGCTACGTAGGAATGTGGATTTACCAGAACCAGAAGGACCGATGATACAGACAACATCTCCTTCATAGAATTTAGTAGTAATGCCTTTTAAAACTTCATTTTTTCCATAATACTTATGCAAATCATTTACATCAATTTTTAGTTTTGCCATTAACGAATCCTCTTTTCTAAGCGTTTCGCTAGTCTAGTCAAAAGCGTGATAATTACAAGATAGAAGATAGCAAGGATTGCATACATCTTGAAACTTTGGTAGTTACGTGCGATGATGATCTTACCAGCTTGGAAGAGTTCAACCAGACCGATAGCAGATACGATAGTTGTATCTTTAAGAGCGATAACGAATTGGTTGACAAAGTTTGGAAGCATTAGTTTAGTTGCTTGCGGCAAGATAATCTTACGCATGGTTTTTCCATAAGAGATACCAAGACTGCGACTGGCCTCCATTTGACCAACTGGAACAGCTTGAATCCCACCACGAACAATTTCAGCAATATAAGCAGCCGAATTTAGCGAAAGGGCAATGGTACCAGCAACAAAGTCGTTGATAGGGCTTTGTTGGCCTGTAATCGACTCGATGAAGTTTGGAATCCCCCAAAAGATGAAAGCAGCAAGAATCATCAACGGAATACCACGAATCACATCCACAAAAATCTCTGAAATGACTCTGAGTGATTTGTATGGACTAACACTGAACATACCAAAGATAATCCCAATCACGATCGCAATCGCAAACGAGATAAGGGCTAAAGCGAGAGTGATTCCAAGCCCGCTAAGGAGTTGCTTATAGTTGTTTTGAAGCAAGCCCCAGATAGTGGTTTCGTCAACTGTACTTGTAGAAGTAGTTGTTGCTCCACTTGCTAGATACTTGTCAAGAATTTTTTGGAATTCACCGTTTGCTTTAAGGTTGGCTAGTCCCTTATTGAACATCTGGATCAATTCAGGATTGCTGCCTTTCTTGACGGCAAAGGCTGTTTCGCCGATTGGAGTTCCAGCGATTGGCGTTTTTAATTTTTGACCTTGGCTGATGGAATATTTGAGAACAGGCTCATCATCCATCACGGCATCGATAGCCCCAGTGTTCAAACTGTCATACATAGATGCCCCATCTGCAAAGGTTTTAATTTTGTAGCCGTATTTGCTTTGATTTTCAGTAAGGAATGTTTGAGAAGCCGTCCCGTTTTTAACACCAACTGTCTTATCCTTGAGGTCTTCATAAGAAGCGATAGTACTTGATTCTTTGACACCGAGAATGGTATTAGCAGTGTAGTAGGAATCTGAGAAGTCAAACGTTGCTTTACGAGCGTCCGTCACAGACATTCCAGCGATGATACCATCAGCTTGTCCGGCCTGAACAGCACTGATCGCTGCATCAAATCCAGGGTTAGTAATCTCAATTTCAAATCCTTGATCTTTGGCAATAGCCTTGATCAAGTCCATATCAATACCAGTGTACTCGTTAGCAGAATTTTGAAATACGAAGGGAGCAAAAGATGAATCACTTGCAATAACATACTTAGATTTAACTGTGTCAGCTTTTACTACTCCTAGTGAGAAAATGGGAAATAAAATTAGCAAAAATGCTAGGATTTTTTTCTTCATTTTAAGTCTCCTTTCCGAATATTTTCCCATTATATCAGAAAATATTCCAGAAGGCAAATTTTAAGGATTTAGATGTCAGAAGATATGACACATCTTCTTTTCTTTCTTGAATTACTACTATAAAGTGCTATAATAATAGTATATAGAAGAAAAGAGGACAGGTATATGAAGGACAAAAGAATATTTAAAGACTTCCAAGCTTCAAAAATGAGTTTAAATATTTACACAAGCCCCTTGTTAGCCTTTGTTTTTGTCTTTATAGGAGAGTTTGTTGCATATACTTTGTATGGTATTAGCTTGTTAGCTCTCATCGGACTTGCTAGAAATTTTGGAGAGGCTGGTCAAAATCTTGCAACCTACTTGCAGACCTTGCAGGAGAGCTTGACGGATAAAACAAGTGACTTTCATTTAATTTTAGAATTGCTGGCCTTTGGTTTTATTCTCAACACTGTATTCAGATGGACTAGAAAAATTGAGAAAAGGCCTATTCGAACTTTAGGATTTTATAGAGAGAATTTTCTCAGCAATCTTTTTAAAGGATTTTGCCTAGGTTTGGCACTTTTTCTTCTGACCTTGTTAGGTTTGGTGGGCTTAGGGCAATATCGTTTGGAGTCCATTCGCTTGAATCCTTATTCGCTTACTTTTGTCGTCTTTACTATCCCATTTTGGATTTTACAGGGGACAGCAGAAGAAGTGGTGTCCCGTGCATGGCTCCTTCCTCAATTAGCCTTAAGAACCAATCTAAAACTTGCTGTTGTCATATCTAGCATATTTTTTACCCTGCTTCATATGGGAAATTCTGGTTTAACACCTTTATCTCTAGTGAATCTCTTTTTATTCGGGGTTGCCATGGCTCTTTACCTTCTCAAAACCGATACAGTTTGGGGTATTGCAGGTATTCATGGGGCTTGGAATTTTGCTCAAGGAAATCTCTTTGGTATTTTAGTTAGTGGACAACCATCCGGAACGTCTCTAATGACTTTTTTACCACAAGGCAATCAAGATTGGCTATCAGGTGGTTCTTTTGGCATAGAAGGTTCTATCATGACAAGTCTGGTATTGCTACTGCTGATTGTCTATCTCGCTAATCAATTAAAGAAAGAAAATGAAAGGATGTGACTAAGGTCCGTCCTTTTCTTCGTGAAAATGCTATAAGTATGCTAAAATAGGAATAACACATGGAGAGAGGATTCTTATGATCAATCGAATTACAGATAATAAATTTAAACTAGTGTCAAAATACCAACCTTCGGGAGATCAACCCCAAGCTATTGAGCAGTTGGTCGATAATATCGAGGGTGGAGAAAAGGCTCAGATTCTGATGGGGGCGACGGGTACAGGGAAGACCTATACCATGAGTCAGGTCATTTCCAAAGTCAATAAACCAACTTTGGTCATTGCCCACAATAAGACTCTGGCTGGTCAGCTCTATGGGGAGTTTAAGGAATTTTTTCCTGAAAATGCTGTTGAGTACTTTGTGTCTTACTATGACTATTACCAACCTGAGGCCTATGTACCTTCTAGTGATACCTATATCGAGAAGGATAGTTCAGTCAATGATGAGATTGACAAGCTTCGCCACTCAGCGACTTCAGCCCTTCTGGAGCGTAATGATGTCATCGTTGTGGCTTCTGTCTCTTGTATCTATGGTTTGGGTTCGCCCAAGGAATATTCTGATAGCGTGGTTAGTCTCCGTCCAGGTCTGGAGATTTCTCGTGATAAACTCTTGAATGACTTGGTTGATATCCAGTTTGAGCGTAATGACATTGATTTCCAACGGGGAAGATTTCGTGTTCGCGGGGATGTGGTGGAGATTTTCCCAGCTTCCCGAGATGAACACGCTTTTCGAGTAGAGTTTTTCGGAGACGAGATTGACCGTATCCGAGAAGTTGAGGCTCTGACTGGTCAGGTATTAGGAGAAGTGGATCATTTGGCGATTTTCCCTGCCACTCACTTTGTGACCAATGACGACCACATGGAGGTTGCGATTGCCAAGATTCAGGCAGAGTTGGAGGAGCAGTTAGCTGTCTTTGAAAAGGAAGGCAAACTGCTAGAAGCCCAGCGTTTGAAACAGCGGACAGAGTACGATATCGAAATGCTGCGTGAGATGGGTTATACCAACGGTGTTGAAAACTACTCACGTCACATGGATGGTCGAAGCGAGGGAGAGCCTCCTTATACGCTGCTTGACTTCTTCCCGGATGATTTCTTGATTATGATTGATGAAAGCCACATGACCATGGGGCAGATTAAGGGCATGTACAATGGAGACCGCTCTCGTAAGGAAATGCTGGTTAATTATGGTTTCCGTTTGCCGTCTGCCTTGGACAATCGTCCTTTACGTCGTGAAGAGTTTGAAAGTCATGTACATCAGATTGTTTACGTTTCAGCGACACCTGGTGACTATGAAAATGAACAAACTGAGACAGTGATTGAGCAAATCATTCGCCCAACAGGGCTTCTAGACCCAGAGGTGGAAGTTCGTCCGACTATGGGACAGATTGATGGCCTTTTGGGTGAAATCAATGCTCGTGTTGAAAAGAATGAACGTACCTTTATCACCACTTTGACCAAGAAAATGGCTGAAGATTTGACGGACTATTTCAAGGAAATGGGCATCAAGGTCAAGTACATGCACTCGGACATCAAAACCTTGGAGCGAACGGAGATTATCCGTGACCTGCGCTTGGGTGTTTTTGATGTCTTGGTCGGAATCAATCTGCTCCGTGAAGGGATTGACGTTCCTGAAGTAAGCTTAGTAGCCATTCTCGATGCCGACAAGGAAGGTTTTCTACGTAACGAACGTGGCCTCATCCAGACCATTGGACGTGCTGCTCGTAACAGCGAAGGGCATGTCATCATGTATGCGGATACGATGACCCAGTCTATGCAACGTGCTATCGATGAAACGGCTCGCCGTCGGAAAATCCAGATGGCTTATAATGAAGAACATGGTATTGTACCACAAACCATCAAGAAGGAAATCCGTGACCTGATTGCCGTAACCAAGGCAGTTGCCAAGGAAGAGGACAAGGAAGTCGATATCAATAGTCTCAATAAACAAGAACGCAAAGAACTCGTCAAGAAACTCGAAAAACAAATGCAAGAAGCCGTCGAAGTGCTTGACTTTGAATTGGCTGCTCAGATTCGTGATATGATGCTGGAAGTGAAGGCGTTGGGCTAGGGAAGGATAAAAATAAATGGATCTTACTATCAAACAGATGGAAACTCCTGAAGAGATAGAAGGAAAATCCCTCGTTCACTGGCAAACGTGGAGAGAGGCTTATGATGACCTTTTACCTGCAGAATTTCAGGAGACGATGACATTAGAAAGATGTCGATTCTTTTGTCAAAAATATCCAGAAAATACATTGATTGCGATGGACGGCATGAAGGTAGTTGGTTTTATCAGTTATGGAAACTTTCGTAATGAGACTATTCAAGCTGGTGAAATTATCGCCTTATATGTTTTAAAAGGCTATTATGGAAAAGGTATTGCTCAGAAGTTAATGACGGAAGCTCTGACTACTCTTGAACATTTCTCTGAAATATTCTTATGGGTATTAAAAGAAAATAAGCGAGCCATTGCTTTTTATCAAAAAATGGGTTTTGCTGTTGATGGCCAAGAAAAAATACTTGAACTTGGAAAGCCTATCATTGAAATTAGAATGGTATTTAAGAGTTCAACAAAATCAGAGAGTTGAATGCAAGGACAGTTGTGATTTGTTTTCAGATTGCACAATGAACAAATGATTACGTTTTAGAATATATTTTTAAATAGGGAGAAGTTATTGTGAAAGTAAAAGAGACGAAGTATAAGAAGTCATCGGGGCTAGATTCTCATAAATTAGTAGGGTTCTGTCTTATATTGAGTTTGGTATTAGTGATAGGATTTGGTGTTAATCAAATTTTTAATATCTTACCAATTCCATTGCCCTACAAGGAAATCAATTATAGTTTTCCCTTGTATCTGAATCTTTTTTGTCTAGTTTATAGGGTATTTGACTATTTTTTTCTAGACTCGTCTAGAAAAAAGATAACCCTAAAAAGATTTACTGAATTATTTATCTATCTTAATAGTATCGGTTTAATTGTACATCTTTTTATAGGGATTGGTGGGAAAAACAGTAAGGGTATTCTGCCTTCCCTCTTATCCTTAGATCACCGCTACATCTGGTTTCCAATTTCAACTTACCTGTTCTTTTTCTCCCTTGCTGGCTTAACCGTTCTATTGCAGAATCATATGAAAAAATGAGGAATATACCATGATGAAACATTTAACTTTTTTAGAATGGTCTATCTGATTTTACTAGCATTTGTCCTTATCGATTTTGCCTTTCAATATTTGGTTTATCATTCACCCCCATTCTTTGGGACAGTTGGCTTTTCCTTCTAATTTTTACTCTATTTATTCGCTTTTGGAGACCTTTGGTAATTCTTGATCTTCTTTTTGGGATAGTTGGAATACAATTTATTCCTATAGTATTTAATACAGGGCTCTTTTTACCAGTTATTTTGGTTATGGCGCATAATATTTGTGATTATTTTAAGAACCGATATCATCTCTTAGAAGGAATCCGTAGCGCTTTTTGTAGTTTCTATATCTGGTTATTTGTAATTGTCGTTTTCTCCTTTACTCCAAATCCTCCTGTTCCAATCACTATTGATTATGAAGTTCAGGAACAAGAAATCGTCATTCAAAAAGGATATTTGCTTCATGAAGTATATTATTACCATGAACGAATAAATCCCTTCATTATGAAATCTAAAATCAAGTACGAAAAAGTCATTTAATATAGAAAGAGAGTCCTATGTCCTGTTCCAAATTAATGATTTTAGGAAGTATATCGTATTAAGCGCGAAAGATAATGGCAGATATGCTTTATATGTATACATCAACCTAGCTCCTTTGAAATACTCAAAAGTTATTCTAGGGCTAAAGGTTACGGATGCAGACTACATAGCTCCATACTTGAAACTTGCCAATCCTGATATAGAGATAGAAAGTTCGAAAATTCCTTATCGTTCAGTTTAGAAAAAATTAAAGCTTCAAAGAAATTATAATCTTTTATTAATAAGGAGAAGCTAGTAATGAAAAAAATTTTACTGTTAATTTTCTGTATTATAAATATTGTCCCTTTATTCTTTATTCTACGTTTTGCCTTCCTTATCTTTACAACAACTTATGATATTTTTCCTGAAGCAAATCAATCGGAGGTAGAGACAGCAGTAAGGAGAACCCTTGATTTGTATGGTTTTAAAGGAGATATGAAGGTTACGAAGTTTTCTAGAGATAAATGGACTTCTGAAAAATACAAAATTGAATACGATTATAGTGAAGAGGTTGATGGAAGTAGAGTCACTGTGAGTCATGCCTTGTTTTATCGTCCAAAGTCCTCAAAATACAATCCCCAAAAGACTGATGAAGAACTAGCCTATGATGGGACTACGAGAACCATGTTACAAGAATTTTCAGACATGGCTCATAAACTACTCAACCAACATCCTGTCAGTGTTTCTAACAAAGAGAAGGTAGAGAGTTTTTTTAAGCAATATGAAAATCCAAATCTAGAATATGTGAATAGTTACTGGAGTGTCGATACTGAATCTGGGGATATTCAAGACTATTATGATCTCATTGAAAAGAACCGTAAGGAAGGGAAAGCTTTTCAAGGTTTGTATGATATTCCTATTGATGAATTCTTGGGAAAAGAAATGATAAAAGGATACATCATCTATCGCGATATTGTTTTAGAAGAGGGTGAGAAAGATTATTTTGATAGTGAAGGCGGACTGACAGGATTTATTTCAAATGGGATAGACAATGCCGAGTTGC
The DNA here is from genome assembly GCA_905372925.1 of uncultured Streptococcus sp. Classification (GTDB taxonomy): domain Bacteria; phylum Bacillota; class Bacilli; order Lactobacillales; family Streptococcaceae; genus Streptococcus. The sequence continues at coordinate 2,381 of CAJPRB010000042.1, read as the reverse complement.
CAGATGCCTTTTATGAGGTTTCTTACTACTATGGTGCTAAAGGATATCGTTCAGGTAGTAGAGTTTCTTTAAAGGTTCAAAACCATAAGATGCTCTATTATGGAAGTAATTTTAACTAAAAATTTTATATGTAATAATTTGTGTTAAAATAATAGACGAGATAATTTAAAAGTGATAGATATTAGTCATTAGTTAGTAGTTTGAATTTAAAGGAGAAATAAATAGTGAAAAAATCGAGTGCTTTTAACAAGCTTATTTATACTGTCCTATATTCCTTACTGATAGCATTTGTTATCGCTCATTTCATATTATGGTCATTTGGTTTATCATTTACTCCGATTATTTGGAATATTTGGCTCTTTCTCCTGATTTTAACTTTCTATATTCGCTTTTTGAGGTCCTTTGCAATTCTTGATTTTCTATTTGGGATATTTGGACTGAAATTTATTCCCATAGCGTGGAATACAAGGCTTTTTGTTCCAATTATCCTCTCTATTTCGCATATTTTTATTTACTTTTTAAAAGGGAAATATCGCTTCTTTGAAGGAGTGCGCAGTGCGATTTGTAGTTTTTATATTTGGTTATTTGTAATTGTCGTCTTCGCTTTTATTCCAAATCCTCCTGTTCCAATCACTATTGATTATGAAGTTAGGGAACAAGAAATTGTCATAACAAAAGGATATTTGCTTCATGATGTATACTATTATCATGAGCTGATCAATCCCTTTATCATGAAATCTGACATCAAGTCTGAAAAAATTATATAACAACTTAGAAAGTGAGTAAATTTATGTCCCGCTCCCAATTAACGATTTTAACAAACATTTGTCTGATTGAAGACCTTAAAAATCAGCGAGTAGTCATGCAATATCGCTCTCCTGAAAACAATCGCTGGTCTGGCTATGCCTTTCCTGGAGGTCATGTAGAAAATGGTGAGGCTTTCGCAGAGTCTGTCATTCGTGAGATCTATGAAGAAACAGGATTGAATATCCAAAATCCTCAACTTGTCGGCATTAAAAATTGGCCACTAGATACAGGTGAGCGCTATATTGTCATTTGTTATAAGGCGACAGAGTTTACTGGAAATCTTCAATCCTCAGAAGAAGGAGAAGTATCTTGGGTGCAAAAAGACCAGATTCCAAACTTGGATCTGGCCTATGATATGCTACCCTTGATGGAAATGATGGAAGCACCTGACAAGTCAGAGTTCTTCTATCGCCACCGTACAGAGGACGGCTGGGAGAAAGAAATTTTCTAGTCTTTTACTAAATAACCTAACTGATCCAAGGCCTCCTCGATATAGTGGAGGTCTTGTTGTGTTTCAGCTTCAACAAGGTGGTAATGGATGCCGTCTGTCAATTCAGAAAGTGGTCTAAAGTCAGAATTCTCGACTTGTTCCAGAAAATGCTGGACATCTCGGCGACAGGTGAGTTTGAGCAGAGTTTCAATTTCACCATAAACGGGATGATCGATTAAGATATTTTGAACGCGTCCGCCATTATCTACTATAGCCAAAAGTTCCTGACCAATTTCTTCCAGTTCATGTTTCACTTTAAAGAGTTTGTGGACGTAGGGGTTGGCATCATTTTCTTTGTAGATATAACCACGATTGGTTGACAAGATAGGAGCGCCATCGGCTCGCAAGATGGCAATGTCTTGGACGATGATTTGGCGTGTGACATGAAAGTGTTCAGCCAAGGTTTGACCATTGAGAGCTTTTGGTGACTCTTTTAAAAGTTTGAGAAGAGTTTGTTTGCGATCCTTTGTCATAGTTTTTCCTTTTAGCGACGTTTTCGAAGCACTTTAAAGACAGCTAGTGCCAATGTATAGTCTACCATACTATGGATAATTGTGCCAAATCCAACTAGGACGAAGAGAACATAAAACATATTTTCAACATTTGTCCCTGAAGTAGCATAGAAAATAATACAAGCTAGCACTTCAGCAATAGCGTGAACAACACCCAAAACAAAGTTAAAAATCCAAGATGCCTTTGGTTTATCCAAGGTTTCAGGGAATTTTTTTAAGTAAAATGCTCCCAAAATACCAAAAACGATGTGAGAAAAGGCGCGCAGAACGATAACCATAGGGTAGCCTGCCATCAGGAAGCCGAGACTGGAAGCGATGATCACAAAACCAGCCATTAAAGGTGATAGGAACATGGCGATAAAGATGGCGATATGGCTTCCTAAAGTGTAAGAAGCTGGTGGGATGACGATTTTAAAAGGCATAATGATTGGAATCAAAATCGCGATTGCTGTGAGTAGTGCAGTCATGGTCATAAACTGCGTTTTTTTCCGTATATCCATAAGAACCTCCATTTAACTGTATATACACAAGTATAGTACAATAAATAAACAGACATGTCAAGAATTTATTTT
>CAJPRB010000041.1:0-12057 GCA_905372925.1 uncultured Streptococcus sp. | reverse complement strand
ACTTATCCACTTCGTATTCTTGAACGCTTCCATCTGTTACAGCGATAGAAACGTATTTATCAACAGCATTCAAATCTGTTCCTGGAGCAACACGTTTAACTGTTGGTAGTTCTTTCGCAATTGCTAGAACCTCAACACGAGCCTCTACTTCACGTCCGTCTGCCATGCCTTTAACTGTCACAACTCCAGCTTGGCTCACATCAACAGAAGACCATGTTACTGGACGTTTTTCACGACTGCCATCACTGTAGACAAAAGCGACGGTCTTCGGCATTTTTGGTTCTTTCTCGATAACAGTACGCACTTTTGGTACTTCTGTACCTAAAACAGTCTTTTCTTGTCCTTCCTTCTTACCAGTAAAGACAGTTACTTGACCAGATTTCAAGAGATCTGAATGAGCTGTTAGTGTGAATTTACCTGCTTGTTCAGTTGATTTGACAATGGCAACCCCTTTACCGTTAAAGGCTCTGCGAATCCAAGAACCATCTGGTTGCGCCTTATAGCGTTCACGACTGGCTTGTTCCCCATTATCGACACCGACCAGTTGACCTTGTCCATGCAATTGGAAGCGAACCAGATTATTGGCAGTTGGTACTACATTTCCTTGACTGTCAACGATTTCGTAGTAGATGTAGGTTAAGTCTTTTCCATCTGCTGCGATTGCGTGTTCTTCCTTGACAAGACGAACACCTGCTGGTTGACCTGCAGTGGTAATCTTGTCACGTGCAATTTCTTTTCCAGCTTCATCGCGAGCTACAGCTTCCAAGGTACCTGGTTGGTAAGCAACTTTCCACTCAAGATAGAGTTCCTTAGCATTTGCACCTTCTTGATAAGTCCGTCCATCGCTGGTTTGTTTTTTGTTGAAGGTCTTAACTCCGATAGATTGACCGTTTAAGAACAATTCTACGCTTGCAGCGTTTGAATAGGCGCGAACTGGGATTTTTCCGTCTGCATCTTCGACTTTCGATGCCAATTCTCTATTTTCCCAGTTCCAGTGAGGAAGGAGGTGAACCATTGGTTTCTTCTTAGCAGAAACCCATTGGCTTTGGTAGAGATAGAAGTCATGTTTTGGAATACCAGCTGTATCTACGATACCAAAGTAAGAGCTCTTGACGGGAGTTTGGTTTTGATTGTGCCATGGCGTAGGCTCACCAATATAGTCCGTACCTGTCCAGATAAACTGTCCAGCATAGCCAGCATTGTCACGGTCAAAAGTCCATGAATCTGTTGCCGTTTTACCCCAGCCAACTCGGTCATTACCATAGTCAGACTGTTCGTAGTTACGTTCAGGTCCATTACTATGCTTCAATTCACGTTCAGGACGATAGTAGCTGCCGCGTGTACGGGTTGCTGAAGATGTTTCTGAACCGTAAATCAACCATTTTGGATGTTTCGCACGAAGTTTCTTGTAGTTGTCTTCTGAGTAGTTGAAACCAACTGCATCGAGTTCTTCGGCAATCTTCTCATGACCACCACTACCATCTCCAAAGCGGAACTTATCTGCTCCCATGGTAACATAACGTGTAGTATCAACATCTTTAATCACTTTTACTAAGCGTTTAACCGTTGCAAGTGAGTGTGCATCACCGTTGGCTTCACCGATTTCATTCCCGATAGACCACATGAAGACAGCTGGGTTATTTTTATCTCTTTCGACCATGGTACGGAGATCATAGTCAGACCATTTTTCACCTTTTCGAGCTTCTGGGTGAGTGGCATCTTTTTCAAAGAAACGTCCGTAGTCATAAGGTTTCTTACCACCATACCAAGTATCAAAGGCCTCTTCCTGAACCAGCAAACCAAGTTCTGCTGCGATTTGCAAGGTCTGTGGACTTGCAGGGTTATGAGTTGTACGGATGGCGTTAACGCCCATCTCCTTCATTTGTTTGAGACGACGGTATTCTGCCTTATAGTTTTCTTCTGCTCCAAGCGCTCCGTGGTCATGGTGCAAGGAAACACCATGGAATTTAATGCGTTCACCATTCAAAGAGAAACCTTCATTTGGAGTCCAGTGATAGTAACGGTAACCAAACAAATCTTTCTTAGCATCAACCAATTGACCGTCACGGTAAACACGCGTAATCAATTCGTACAAGGCAGGTTTATCATTTAAAACTGTCCAGAGTTTTGGTTGTTCAACTTCTAAAATCGCATCAAGACTTGTTGATTCATGTGCTTTTAAGGTACGGCTCGCTGTACGAACCAAACCTGTTACAGCCTGACCACCACGTTCAACGATTTGATATTCTGCCACAAGTTCATGGTCTTTATCATCTGTATTGACGATTTTGCTGGCTACATGAGTTTCAACCTTGCCATGTTGCTGTTGTTCCAGTTTTGGCGTTAAGATAGTTGTTCCATTTTTCTCAACATGAACCTTATCTGTCACTTGCAAGGTCACATCACGATAGATACCACTACCTGAGTACCAACGGCTACTTGGTTGTTTGTTGACTGCATGAACAGCAATCACATTCTCACGACCATCTTTGTGAAGGTATTTGGTGATATCGTATGAGAACTGGTTATAACCATTTGGATAATGCCCCACTAACTGACCATTGACATAGACTTGAGAGTCCATGTAGACACCATCAAAGGTCACTCGAACATTTTTCTTGAGATCTTTTTCATCAAGTTTGAAGGTCTTACGATACCAAGCTTCACCACCATTGAGCTGTCCACCCTCGTTTTGGGCAGGTGACTGATGATCAAAATCGTTAAAGATACTCCAGTCGTGTGGGAGATCCAATTTTTGCCATGTTGATACATCGGCATCTGATTTCACAGCTTCTTTAGGATTCGCATTGAGTTTAAAGTGCCAATTTTGATTAAAATTCACTTTTCTATCTTCAATCATTTGATTCACTTCTTCATTTGTCGCAGCTTTCAACTCTTCCTTGACAGGCTTTTCTTGACTTGAAGCTTGAGATTCTACCTTTGGAGCTGTTTCTTCAGGTTTTAGAGATGCTTTCTCCTCTTTTGGAGCTACAGGTTCCTCTTCTTTCACCTCTGGTTTGCTTGCTTCAATTGGAGCAGCTTGACTTTGGTCGACACTTGCAGCATCCTTGTGCTCTGCTACAGCTTGATTTTCTTTTTCCTCCACTGCCGGACTTTCCTCTTTTGCTTGTTCAACAGTGTGAGTAATTGGAGTTTCATCCGCGAAAACTGGTGATTCTCCAATGACACTTCCTCCAAATAGAACCGCACAGGTTCCAATCATGACAGAGCAAGCGCCTACGGCAAACTTACGAATGCTGTAGACTCTTTTACGATTCCAATGGCCTTTTTCCATAAAATCCTCCTTTAGTAACCGCTTCCATTTATTTGTAAGCGTATTACTTTTTCATAGCCTTTTACCCTTATTTTATAAAATAATATAGGAAATTTCAATACCCTAAACACAAAAATCATATTTTTGATTGTTTTTTCTAAAATTTGTAGAGGATTTTAAAAATATGAATGTAGTTTTAAAACAAAATCAAACAATTTTTGACACTCAGTTAAATATTATAAAAAAGTTCCTTTTGTAAGGAACTTTTTTACTTATAATTAAAGATTCCCCCTGCAAACTTATCAGCTAGTTTAGGAAAGAGGCTATAAAATTTGTGGGCTAAATTGAGCAAAAGTGGAAGATTGAGTTCTCGTTTGTTTTTTCCTATGGTCTTGACGATTTTTTTAGCAACCACATCTGGTTCTAAGAGAAATCGATCAACAGACTTGAGGTAGCTGCCATCTGGGTCTGCCTGGTCAAAAAATCCTGTTCGGATTGGACCTGGATTGACTGTTGTTACATAAACACCATAGGGCATAAGTTCGAGGCGCAGAGCGTTTGAAAATCCAATCGCTGCAAACTTTGTCGCTGAGTAAAGGCTGGACTTGCCAGTCGCTATCAAACCTGCCATACTGACGATATTGATAATATGCCCCTTTCGGCTTTTCTTCATTCGAAACCCAATGCGACGAGACAAGTTCATCAGGGCAAAGGTATTGACCTCAAATATTTGATGAATGTCTTGATTAGAAATCTTGTCAAATTCCTCAAAAATCCCATAGCCAGCATTGTTAATCAAGACATCAATTTTACCATAACGGAGATAGAGGTCAGCTACCAGAGTTTCTAGGGCTGAGTCATCAGTAATATCGATTTCAATCAATTCTACATGGGGATGATTTCCATATAGCTCCGACATTTTTTCCTTGTTTCTACCTAGTAAGATGAGTTGGTCATCTGGCAAGAGTTTGACCATTTCTTGGGCTAGACCACCACTGGCACCTGTAATGAGAATCGTAGACATACTTATCCTTTCTCAATCTTCTAGATTTCAACTTCTTCCAAGTCTTTGACTACATGGACATTTTCAAAAATACTAGTTGCATCTTTCTTGAGCTGACTGATATCTTTTGAGAGGAAGCGTGCGCTGATATGATTGAGCAAGAGGCGCTTGTCTCCTGCTTCTGCTGCTACTTGCGCAGCCTGCATATTGGTTGAGTGACCATGGTTACGGGCAATTTTCTCATCGCCCTTTCCATAAGTTGACTCATGGACCAGGACATCAGCATTGACGCCTAGACGCACGCTTGCATTGGCTTTTCGGGTGTCACCAAGAATGGTGATGATTTTACCCGGACGGGGAGCTGAGATATAGTCTGTCGCCTTGATTTCAGTCCCATCTTCTAGAACAACGTCCTGACCGTTTTTGATTTTTCCAAAAAGCGGGCCGAACGGAACACCAGCAGCCTTGAGTTTTTCAGCATCCAAGGTACCTTCTAGATCCTTTTGCATGACACGATAGCCAACACAGAAAATAGTGTGATCCAGCTCCTCTGCATACACAGTGAATTTATCGGTCTCAAGGATTTTCCCTAGAGAATCTTGGTCAAACTCATGAAAATGAATGCGGTAAGGTAGGCGAGAACCTGACACACGTAGACTTGTCAGGACAAAAGATTTAATACCTTGTGGTCCATAAATTTCCAAATCCGTCTGCTCTTCATTAGCTTGAAAGGCACGGCTAGAAAGGAAACCTGGTAAACCAAAGATGTGGTCTCCGTGTAAGTGAGTGATAAAGATTTTGCTGACCTTCCGTGGTCGAATCGTGGTTTCCAGAATGCGATTTTGCGTTCCTTCTCCACAGTCAAAGAGCCAAACTTCGTTAATCTCGTCCAAGAGTTTCAGGGCGAGACTAGAGACGTTGCGGGCTTTAGAGGGCTGACCAGCCCCTGTTCCTAAAAATTGAATATCCATTCGATACTTTCTAATTAATCAATATATAACATGGCTGTGCGGTTTTCCGATCGGAAATAGCGCTTGCCAGTAAAAGCTTTAGACTCTTGCAGCAAATCGTCTTGACTATAACCTTTGAGACGGTTACGACCATCCGCCAAACTTTCCAAATCAGTCAAAGCTGTGAGACTTTCCACACTAACAACTTTTTCATCTCCGACAGCTTTCATGTAAATCTTTCCAGATTCTTCAAAGACGAGTTGATGAGGGAAAATTTGCGCAATCTCAAAAAGCAAGTCAGCTGTGATTACTTCCTCAGCTTCTGAGAAAATCCGCCCCAGTCCCTCACTCTCATAGCAAAAACCAAAGGATTTTCCGGACAGATTAAGACGAATAAAGGGCTTATTTTCAAAGGTGAAACTTGGTTCAACATTGTAGAGGTTCAGTTCATGACTGAGTTCTGCAAAATAATCCGTCGCAGCTTCAGGACTCTTTTTCTGGTAGAGTTCAGCAAAGTAGGCATTGACTACACTCGGAGGAGGTGTGATGAGAGCTAACTGCTCCTGCTCTGTTTTGCCAGCTAGAAGCTGATCCAGATAGACCTTATCCAGACTTGTATAGCCCCCATATTTTAGAGCCAACATTTTAATATCAGTCATAAAATTCCTCTAACCTCCATTTATTTTTCTCAGAAATATAGCCTGTAATCACTTCTCCATCATCTTGGTAGTCACGATCCTCCAGAATCGCTACACTTTCCAAATCATGAATCTTATAGGACTTTGAAAAAGGCACGCGCAGGGTAAATCTCTCAAAAATCTCCTTGATTTTCTCTAAAAACAATGCTTGCAAGTTCTCACGACTATCCTCAGACTTAGCAGAAATGAGGGCATAAGGCGTTTGGGTAGGCGTGAAATCCTCCACCAAATCCGCTTTATTATAAAGGGTCAGGCGAGGAATATCCTCCATATCCAAGTCTTTCATGATAGACAGAACCGTTTTTTCATGTTCCTCGTGATAAGGATTGCTGGCATCGATGACATGAACCAGAAGATCCACATGCTTGCTTTCTTCCAAAGTCGACTTGAAACTGGACACCAATTCAGTTGGCAAATCTTGGATAAAGCCAACCGTATCAGTCAAGGTAACCTGAAGATTGCCCCCAAGATGGATACTCTTTGTCGTCGCATCCAGGGTCGCAAACAGCTCGTCTGCTTCATACTGGGTCTTACTGGTCAAGGTATTCATGATGGTTGATTTCCCAGCATTGGTGTAACCAATCAAACCAATCTTAAAGGTACTTGACTCCAAGCGTTTTTCTCTGACTGTCGCCCGATTTTTCTCAACCACCTTGAGCTGGCGCTCGATTTCTGTGATTTGATTACGAACACTACGTCGGTTCAGTTCCAGCTGGCTTTCACCAGGTCCACGGGAACCAATTCCCCCTGCCTGACGGCTGAGCATAATCCCCTGACCAACCAAGCGGGGCAAGAGATACTTGAGTTGAGCAAGGTGGACTTGGAGTTTTCCTTCATGGCTTCGAGCCCGCATAGCAAAGATATCCAAAATCAACTGCATACGGTCAATAACTTTGACACCCAGAACTTCTTCTAGATTGACATTTTGCCTTGGTGTCAGACGGTTGTTGACGATGACAGTAGTAATTTCTTCCGCATCTACCATCAGTGCAATTTCTTCCAACTTACCAGAGCCAACAAAAGTCTTAGAATCATATTTTTCACGTTTTTGCCTGTAACTATCGACAACGACTGCCCCAGCTGTCTTAGCCAGACTGGCCAACTCTTCCATGGAGAGGTCAAAATTGTCCATGCCCTGCAATTCCACACCAATCAGCAGAACTCGCTCCTCTTTTTTCTCCGTTTCAATCATCTAAAAACTCCTCTATCTGGCTTAAAATGCGGTCCTGCACGTCAGGCTCTCCTATCTGATAAAAGGTGACCTGCATGCGATTACGGAACCAGGTCAACTGACGCTTGGCAAAGCGACGAGTTGCCTGTTTGAGACTCTCGCTGGCTGCCTCCAAGGTCTGCTCCCCACGGAAATAAGGAAAGAGTTCCTTGTAGCCAATGCCTTTGGCTGCCTGCACATCTGGATAATGCTCAAACAACCACTTGACCTCATCCAAAAGCCCAGCCTCAAACATCAGATCTACTCGACGATTGATACGTTCATAAAGCTGGCTGCGTTCATCATCCAAGCAGATAATCAGAGGTTCATACAAGGTCTCTTGATTTTCCAAATCCTGACCAAAATGGACAATTTCCAAGGCACGCATGGCACGACGACGGTTGAACTGGGGAATTTCAAGACCTGCTTGCTCCACAAGATGGGCTAATTCCTCATCTGAATAAGGCTCCAAACTAGCTCGATAGGCTAAAATCTCCTCATGAGGTGTCTCCCCACCTAGGTGGTAGCCTTCCAGCAAGCTCTGGATATAAAGCCCTGTACCTCCAGCGATAATAGCAAGCTTGCCACGACTTTGGATGTCCTCTATGGCTGCCTTAGCTTCTGAAACAAAATCAAAAGCCGAGTAAGACTCGGTCACCTCTCTGACATCAATCAAATGATGAGGAACAGCTACTTGCTCCTCTGGGCTAGCCTTGGCCGTCCCAATATCCAACCCTCTATAAACTTGCTGACTGTCACCACTGACCACCTCTCCACCAAAGCGCTTTGCCACTTCAATAGCAAGGGCTGTCTTCCCAACAGCAGTCGGTCCAACAATCACAATTATTTTTGTTTTCATCTTTTTTCCTTGAAAAATTTCCATTTTTTCGTTACTATTATTATATCACAAAAAGGTCAGTCAGAAAAATGCTACCACTTAAGGAGCCTGGCTGATTGGGAAGATAAAGGAGGAAGACTCATGGCTAAAGGATTCGCTAAAGGTCTTGTAACAGGTGTCGCAGGAACTGTCGCTGCCGTTGCAGGTGCAGTATACGCAATTAAAAAGAAAGTGATTGAGCCAGAAGAGCAAAAAGCAGCTTTCATCGAAGAAAACCGTAAAAAAGCAGCTCGCCGCCGCGTATCACATTAATACACCAAAGAAGTTGAGAGATCTCAACTTCTTTTTCTTTTCTTAAATAGCCAAATCAAACTTCAGTTGTGGCTTGACTGGATCATAGTCAACCAACTCAAAGTCTTCTGCTTTGATGTCAAAGAAATTGGTCCCATCTGGTACATTCAAGACCAAACGAGGTTGGCAGTTTGACGGCTCACGACGGAGCAATTCCTGAGCTTGTTCAAACTGATTATCATAGATATGAAGGTTGTTGATAAAATAGAAAAACTTCCCAACCTTCCAGCCGAAATGCTTGGCAATCATCATTTGAAGAGCCACGTACTGCATAGCGTTAATGTGGTGAGCCACTAGCATATCATTAGAACGCTGAGTCAAGGTCGCATCCAGATAGATTTCCCCATCAACGCGACGGACATCAAACATGGTCTGAAAGGCGCATGGAAGAAGGCCATCTGTCTCCTCAAATGCTTGGTAATCCCAGAGTGAGATGATATTGCGACGGTTCCAGGGATTGGCTTCCAACTGCTTGAGAATCTTATTAATGATATCGTGTTTCTTAACGACCGCCCCATAGCGCTCACCGATGGTTCCCGTATCTCCCACTTCCCAGTCATTCCAGTAGTGAACATTGTACTTGTTATTCAGCACTTCTAGGCTATTAGACTGATCTTGGTAGATCCAGAGCACTTCCTTGATGGCGGATTTAATGGCGATTGGTCGCAAGGTTGTGATGGGAAATTCCCCCTTGGCCAAGTCATACTCTGCAAAGGCACCCGTTATGTACTTGGAGTTGGCAACAGTTCCATCCTTGTACTTAGGACGTGCTTGTTCAGAAAAGACACCTTCCTTAAGAATTCGTTCTATATTTTCTTTAAAAATCGTATCAGCTTTTGTCATTTACTCTCACCTCATTTATAGTCTTAACTAGTATAGCATAAAAAATCTTTTCTACATACTCAGATAATCAATGGCCTTTTTATATTTTTCTAATCGTTCCAAATCCTTGTCAGTAATATTCTCAAGTCTCGATAAATCTGAATTATGTTTTAGGTCAGCTAATTTTACGGCTCTCGCAAGAGGATTGGATTTCACAGTTTTCAGATAGGTTTGATAGTCTTGTCCCTTTTTCTTTGACAAAATCTGAACGGCTGTAACTACTGTCTCTGGTAAACCCGCTAGTAATAGTTCTTCAGCTGTAAAAGGACTGTCCTCGATAACATCATGTAGTAGAGCCACTGCTTTCTCTTCTTCAGAATCAACTTGGCTTGCTACATAGATTGGATGTTCTATATAATCTATCCCTGCCTTATCAAATTGCCCCCTATGAGCTTCCGTAGCGATAGACAATGCTAGTTCAAGCATGGGTTGTTTTGATGTATCCATCTAGCGGCTCCTTCCCAAAATTTAAACCTATTTCGTTTTATTCGATTTTTAAAAAAGAGCTTGATAAACACCAAGCTCTATTATCAATCTATCTTATTGCAATACAAGCGATGCTGCTCCGATTACTCCAGCGTCATTTCCTAGAGTTGCAAGAGCCAATTTAGTGGATGTGCGTACTTGAGGGAAGGTATTTTCATCATAAACTTTTTGCACGCCTTGGAGAAGGAATTCTCCAGCTGCTGACACCCCACCACCGATAACGATAGTTGATGGGTTGAGGATTGATCCGATGTTAGCACATGCAATACCCAAGTAACGTGAAAAGTTACGGTAAACGATCAAGGCAAGGTCGTCTCCTTCTTTTGCAAGGTCAAAGACAGTTTTGGCTGTTACTTCTTCACCATCGTCAATCAAGCGTTTCAAGGCTGCATCGCCTTCATATTCATCAGCGTAACGACGAGTCAAGTTGACAATCCCTGTTGCAGAAGCAACTGTCTCAAGACAGCCTTTTTTACCACAGGTACATGCGATTGGTTGGTCAAAGTCAACAGTGATGTGGCCAAGCTCACCTGCTGCACCAGCAACACCGTGAAGCAATTTGCCTTCTGCCACGATACCGCCACCAACACCTGTACCAAGTGTCATAAAGACAACGTCTGGTTGGTTATCACCAGCACCCATCCAACGTTCACCAAGAGCTGCCACGTTGGCATCATTATCGATGAAGAATGGAATACCCAAGGCTTTTTCAATTTTCTCTTTAATTGGTTGAAGGGTTTTCCAGTTCAAGTTGTAGGCGCCAATAACAGTTCCTTTTTCACGGTCAACCACACCTGGTGAACCCATTCCAATACCTTGGAAGTCTGCTGCTGCCAATCCAAGCAAGTCCAAACGATGTTGAATAGACTCAATCATATCATCAACGATATGACTTCCCTCATCCAAAATGTTGGTCTTGATAGACCATTTTTCTTGGATTTCTCCTGCTGTTGTCAAGATTGCAAATTTGATAGAAGTTCCACCAAGGTCAATCCCGATAATCTTTTGACTCATCATATTCTCCTTTTTAATTGAAAATGCTTACAGTACTAGTATAACAAAATCATCAAATTTGTGCAAAGGTTTGCATGAAAAAGTTACATTTTATAATTAATAACTATTTATCCCCTAGATGTTGAATGGCATAGTTTGCTTCTTCTTTTGTAAATTTTCCAATCCAAGAAGAAGTTAGCCTGTCATAAATTTCAGTTTTTGAGATATTACTATATTTTCGATATTCTCTTGCTTTAGCTAAGGCTTTTGCCTTATAATCTGCATTCAAGTGATCGATGGCATACTGCACTGCTGAACTTGAAAAACCATGAAACATTAATTGGTCATAGAGAGCTTTTTTTGACATATTTGCCCACGAATTATAGCTTTTCGCTCTCCTTAAAGCAGCATTGTACTGGTTCCCATCTGCTGGTTTTGGTTGCCGCACACCATCGTATCCTACATAGTAACGACCACCATCTACCCATTTGTCCCTTACCATTTTGCCTTCAGAATCAACATAGTAACGACCGCCATCTACCCATTCATTCTTGGCCATCTTTCCATCTGATTTGAGATAAGAATTTCCTACCCATTTATTGCGAGCAGAGCTTCCTTCTGCTGTTAGATAATAATATGAACCATAGTTTTTATCATAAATCCAGTCACTTTTAACCTTTTTTCCATCAGAATCAACATAATAACGACCACCATCTACCCATTCATTTTTAGCTCTCTTTCCATCTGATTTGAGGTAGTAATTTCCTACCCAGCCAGACTGAACTTTAGATTGTGATTTATCCTGTTTAGGAGTTGTTTCTTTAGCTTTTTCAGTCGGTTTTGGTGCCGGCTTCAGCGCGGGTTTTGGTGCCGGCTTCGGCGCGGGTTTTGGTGCTGGCTTCGGCGCGGGTTTTAGTGCCGGCTTCGGTGCGGGTTTCGGTGCTGGCTTCGGCGCGGGTTTTGGTTCTGGTTTCGGCGCGGGTTTTGGTTCTGGTTTCGGCGCTGGTGTTTTTGGTTTCTCAGCAGGCTTTTGCGCTGGTGTTTTCGATTTCTCAGCTTGATTTGGCGCCGAAGTTGTATTCTCTTTTACAACCTTACCATTTTTAGGTGCATCCTTTTCTTGAGCAGAAACATGCTGAGCCGAAAAAGGAAAGGCTTCAGTTGTATCTGCAAATGAAATAAGTCCCAGTGTTGCAGTTGCTAAGCTGGTTACTAAAATTTTTTTTGATTTTTTCATAAAAATCTCCATTATTTTAACGATTTATACCTATAGTATACCATATACTTTATTTTGCTTTCAAATCAAATATTAAATATTCAGAAATAAATCTAAAACTTAATTGAAAAATCCATAGTTATATCACTTTCAACT
>CAJPRB010000040.1:0-12331 GCA_905372925.1 uncultured Streptococcus sp. | reverse complement strand
TGAAACTTGGGAAGCTAGACGTGTCATGGAGCGTATCCGTTATTTAGCAGAGGAAACAAGATTAGAAGGAGAAAATCGTCGATGACAGAAACGATTAAATTAATGCAAAGCCACTCATCAGTGCGCAGATTTAAGGAGCAAGAGATTCCTCAAGAGGACTTGAATGAGATTTTGAAGGCTGCCCAAATGGCTTCAACTTGGAAAAATTTCCAATCTTATTCAGTGATTTTAGTAAGAAGTCAAGAGAAGAAAGATGCTCTGTATGAACTAGTTCCTCAGGAAGCTATTCGTCAATCAGCAGCATTCTTGCTCTTTGTTGGTGATCTAAACCGTGCAGAAAAAGGAGCTCGTCTCCATACAGATACTTTCCAACCACAAGGTGTGGAAGGTCTCTTGATTACATCTGTGGATGCTGCACTTGCTGGGCAAAATACTTTGCTGGCTGCAGAGAGTCTAGGTTACGGTGGGGTAATTATTGGATTGGTGCGTTACAAATCTGCTGAGTTAGCAGAATTGTTCAAGCTTCCTGACTATACTTATCCTGTTTTTGGGATTGCACTCGGTGTACCAAACCAAAAACATGATGTAAAACCAAGATTACCACTCGAAAATGTTGTCTTTGAGGAAGAATACCAAGAACAAACAACGGAGGCTATTGAAGCCTATGATCGTGTGCAGACTGAATATGCAGGAGCTCGTGCGACTACCACTTGGAGTCAACGTCTTGCAGAGCAATTCGGTCAGCCTGAACCAAGCTCAACTAGAGAAAATCTTGAACAAAAGAACTTATTGTAGAAAGTGAGAAAACATGGCCTTACCAACTGTTGCCATCGTAGGACGTCCCAATGTTGGGAAATCAACCCTGTTTAACCGTATTGCAGGGGAACGCATCTCTATCGTAGAAGATGTCGAAGGAGTAACACGGGACCGTATCTATGCTACTGGTGAATGGCTCAACCGTTCTTTCAGTATGATTGATACGGGAGGGATTGATGACGTTGATGCTCCATTTATGGAACAAATCAAGCACCAGGCAGAGATTGCCATGGAAGAAGCGGATGTCATCGTCTTTGTAGTTTCCGGTAAAGAAGGAATCACGGATGCAGACGAATACGTAGCACGTAAACTATATAAAACCCATAAACCTGTTATCCTTGCAGTTAACAAGGTTGATAATCCAGAGATGCGAAATGATATCTATGATTTCTACGCTCTTGGCTTGGGAGAACCTCTACCAATCTCGTCTGTACACGGTATTGGGACAGGGGATGTACTGGATGCTATCGTGGAAAATCTCCCACATGAAGTCGAAGAAGAAAATCCGGATGTCATTAAATTCAGCTTAATTGGACGTCCAAATGTCGGAAAATCTAGCTTGATCAATGCCATTTTAGGAGAAGATCGTGTGATTGCTAGTCCTGTTGCTGGTACAACTCGTGATGCCATTGATACCCATTTTACAGATGAAGATGGTCAAGAGTTTACCATGATCGATACAGCAGGTATGCGTAAGTCTGGTAAAGTCTATGAAAATACAGAGAAATATTCAGTTATGCGTGCCATGCGTGCCATTGACCGTTCAGATGTAGTCTTGATGGTGCTCAATGCCGAAGAAGGTATCCGTGAGTACGACAAGCGTATCGCAGGATTTGCCCACGAAGCTGGTAAAGGGATGATTATCGTAGTCAACAAGTGGGATACCCTTGAAAAAGATAATCACACCATGAAAAACTGGGAAGAGGATATCCGTGAGCAGTTCCAATACTTGCCATACGCGCCGATTATCTTTGTTTCAGCTTTGACCAAGCAACGTCTCCACAAACTACCTCAGATGATCAAGCAAATCAGTGAGAGTCAAAACACTCGTATCCCATCAGCTGTCTTGAATGATGTCATTATGGATGCTATTGCCATCAATCCAACACCGACTGATAAAGGGAAACGCCTCAAGATCTTCTATGCGACTCAAGTGGCAACTAAACCACCGACCTTTGTGATCTTTGTCAACGAAGAAGAGCTTATGCACTTCTCTTACTTGCGTTTCTTGGAAAATCAAATCCGCAAGGCCTTCGTCTTTGAAGGAACACCGATTCATCTGATTGCAAGAAAACGAAAATAAACAAGCAAGATCTGGGATGACATTTCCAGATCTTTTTGATAGAATGAAGTCAAAGAAAACGTTGTCAAAAAGAGGTGTGTGATGGAGAAATTTTTTATATTATTGCTATTATCACCTTACTTTTATTTTTTTCATTGGATTAAGAAAGCGGACAAAAATAGGAAATATTTTTCGTTTTTCTATTACTTTTACTGGATTTATCTTTCCTTTTTTGCTGTATTTAGTCTAGCTTTTACCGTTTTTTCATTCTTGATTTTCAATATTGTCTTGAAAAATCCTGCTGATTTAACAATTTGGGTGATATGGATTCTTTTAGTCTTTTTGTCTCTCGTGAATGACTGGAAAATATATGTCTGTCTAAAGAGAATGTTCAAGCTGAAACAAGAGAACAAAATGGGGTCATCTATCAATAGCTAGAGTTTATAGGAGGTTCCAAATGCTCAAGATAAAGCAGTTCATTGATCGACACTACAAGACCTACATTCTTACGATTTGCTTGCTATGGCTGCTGGTCTTTTGTCTTCCATGGGATTTGCAAATAGGAGGAGTTTCGGTTTATTTCTTCATCATGAAAAAACTCTTTGTCGTCTTTGGTGTATTGGCAATCTTTTTCTCAGTACTGACTAAAAAGATGAGTCTCTTCCTCTTTGGAGTCCTCTTTTGTATGGCCTTTTGGATCAATCTCTTCCTGATTTTTGGAATTTTGCCAGCTCTGCTTGGCAATTAAATATTTGTGTGAAATGTAGTCCATAAAAAGCTAAGAGGCTGACCTAGAAGTCAGCCTCTTTTCCCTGTTAAAACGCGGATTCTTTCTTGAAAATTAAGAGTAAATGTGCTAGAATTAAAAGAACATTCTAAAATATTCAGAATCTAAAGTAAGGAAAATAATGGCTAATATTTTAAAAACGATTATCGAAAATGATAAAGGAGAACTTCGTCGTCTGGAAAAGATGGCAGACAAGGTTCTCAAATATGAAGATCAGATGGCAGCCTTGACGGATGACCAGCTAAAAGCGAAAACAGATGAATTTAAGGAACGTTACAATAAGGGTGAATCACTGGATTCATTGCTCTATGAGGCTTTTGCGGTAGTACGTGAAGCTGCCAAGCGTGTTCTTGGACTTTTCCCATATAAAGTTCAGGTCATGGGTGGGATTGTTCTCCACCATGGAGATGTGCCAGAAATGCGTACTGGTGAAGGGAAAACCTTGACTGCGACCATGCCTGTATATCTCAATGCCCTTGCAGGTGAAGGGGTTCACGTAGTAACGGTCAACGAATATCTAACCGAACGTGATGCGACTGAGATGGGTGAATTGTACTCATGGCTTGGTTTGTCAGTAGGGATTAACTTGGCTGCGAAGTCTCCAATGGAGAAGAAAGAAGCCTATCTCTGTGATATTACCTACTCAACCAACTCAGAGATTGGTTTCGACTACCTTCGTGACAACATGGTTGTTCGGGCAGAGAACATGGTACAGCGTCCGCTCAACTACGCTTTGGTCGATGAGGTTGACTCGATCTTGATTGATGAGGCTCGTACTCCTTTGATCGTTTCAGGAGCCAATGCTGTGGAGACTAGTCAGCTGTATCATATGGCGGATCACTTTGTCAAATCTTTGGACAAAGATGACTATATCATTGACATCCAGTCTAAGACTATTGGTTTGTCTGATTCAGGGATTGACAAGGCTGAAAGCTACTTCAAACTGGAAAATCTCTACGATATTGAAAATGTGGCTCTTACTCACTTTATCGATAATGCCCTTCGTGCCAACTATATCATGATTCTCGATATTGACTATGTGGTCAGCGAAGAGCAGGAAATCCTGATCGTCGATCAATTTACAGGTCGTACCATGGAAGGTCGTCGATACTCTGATGGCTTGCACCAGGCGATTGAAGCCAAGGAAGGTGTGCCAATCCAAGACGAAACTAAGACTTCAGCTTCTATTACCTACCAAAACCTCTTCCGTATGTATAAGAAATTGGCAGGTATGACAGGTACTGGTAAAACAGAAGAAGAAGAATTCCGCGAAATCTACAACATTCGCGTCATCCCAATCCCAACCAACCGACCAATCCAGCGTATTGACCATTCAGACCTTCTCTATGCTAGCCTTGATGCAAAATTCAAGGCCGTGGTTGAAGATGTGAAGGCACGTTATCAAAAGGGTCAGCCAGTCTTGGTAGGTACTGTTGCCGTTGAAACGAGTGATTTCCTTTCTAAGAAATTGGTCGAAGCAGGTGTTCCTCACGAAGTCTTGAATGCGAAGAACCACTACAGAGAAGCGCAAATCATCATGAATGCTGGTCAGCGTGGTGCGATTACCATCGCAACCAATATGGCCGGTCGTGGTACCGACATTAAGCTTGGTGAAGGCGTTCGTGAGCTTGGTGGACTTTGCGTCATTGGTACAGAACGCCACGAAAGTCGCCGGATCGATAATCAGCTTCGTGGACGTTCAGGGCGCCAAGGAGACCCAGGTGAGTCGCAGTTCTACTTGTCTCTTGAAGATGATTTGATGAAACGTTTCGGTTCAGAGCGTTTGAAAGGTATCTTTGAACGGCTCAACATGTCTGACGAAGCCATTGAATCCCGTATGTTAACGCGTCAAGTGGAAGCGGCTCAAAAACGCGTTGAGGGGAATAACTACGATACACGTAAACAGGTCCTTCAATACGATGACGTTATGCGTGAACAACGTGAAATCATCTATGCACAACGTTACGATGTCATTACAGCAGACCGTGACTTGGCACCAGAGATCCATGCTATGATCCGTCGTACCATTGGACGAATCGTAGATGCACATGCTCGTTCGAAAGAAGATGAAAAACTAGAAGCAATCTTGAACTTTGCTAAGTATAACTTGCTTCCAGAAGATTCAATTAGCCGTTCAGATCTTGCAGGTCTGTCAGACCAAGCTATCAAAGATGAACTCTTCCAACGTGCATTGAAGGTTTATGATAGCCAAGTTGCCAAACTTCGTGATGAAGAGGCAGTTAAAGAGTTCCAGAAGGTCTTGATTCTACGTGTTGTAGACAATAAGTGGACAGACCATATCGATGCTCTTGACCAGTTGCGAAATGCTGTTGGTCTTCGTGGATATGCCCAAAACAACCCTGTTGTTGAGTATCAAGCAGAAGGTTTCCGCATGTTTAACGACATGATTGGATCGATTGAGTTCGATGTGACCCGCTTGATGATGAAAGCACAAATCCACGAACAAGAACGTCCGCAAACGGAACACAATATCAGTACAACTGCGACTCGTAATATTGCAGCACAGCAGACTCATCTTCCAGCAGATGTGGACTTGAGCCAAATCGGACGAAATGACCAATGTCCATGTGGATCTGGTAAGAAATTCAAGAACTGTCATGGTAAGAGACAATAATATGTGATAAGATACAGGCGGATACCTGGTAAAAATCATTTTTTGCTTGGTGTCCGTTTGCTTTATAAGGAGATGAATCATGGTATTTACAGCTAAAAGTCCTAAAATTAACATTGAAGAAGTTCGCGCTTTGTCTAAATTAGAGGGAGCAGCTCTTGCGAGAAAAAACCAACGTGATCAGGAATTGGAAGCCATCATCCGTGGGGAAGACCAGAGTATTCTCTTGGTGATTGGACCATGTTCATCTGATAACGAAGAGGCGGTTCTCGAGTATGCCAAGCGCTTGTCTGCTTTGCAAGAAGAGGTCAAAGACCGTATTTTTATGGTCATGCGTGTCTATACGGCTAAACCTCGTACCAATGGAGATGGCTATAAGGGCTTGATTCATCAACCAAATGCGACAGAAGCTCCTAGCTTGATCAATGGGATCAAGGCTGTTCGTCAGCTCCACTACCGTGTGATTACCGAGACGGGAATGACAACAGCTGATGAGATGCTTTATCCTGAAAATCTTCCGCTGGTGGATGATTTGATTTCTTATATGGCTGTTGGAGCTCGTTCAGTCGAGGACCAGCAACACCGTTTTGTAGCGAGTGGAGCAGATTTTTCAACAGGATTTAAAAATCCAACATCTGGAAATCTCAATGTCATGTTTAATGGGATTTACGCAGCGCAAAATAAACAGAGTTTCCTCTTCCTCGGTAAAGAGGTGGAAACAACGGGGAATCCATTGTCCCACGCCATTCTTCGTGGTGCCTTGAATGAATATGGGAAAAATATTCCCAACTACTACTATGACAATTTGATGGATACCATTGGTCAGTATGAAAAGATGGGCTTGGAAAATCCCTTTATCATCATCGATACCAATCATGACAATTCAGGCAAGCAGTACATGGATCAAATCCGTATCGTTCGTCAGACCTTGATTAACCGTGACTGGAATGAGAAGATCAAGAAATATGTTCGTGGTTTTATGATTGAGTCCTATCTAGAAGATGGACGTCAAAATGAGCCAGAAGTTTTTGGTAAGTCCATTACAGATCCGTGTCTCGGATGGGACAACACAGAAGCACTTGTTCGCGAAATTTACCAAACGCTAGGAGAGTAAGATGGCATTTATCGAAAAAGGTCAAGAAATTGATATTGAAGCAATCAAGGCTGAGACCCAGTTGTCACCTGAAGCCTTGCGAAAAAAAGAAGCCCGTGATAGAGAGTTGGCAGCCATCATCTCAGGTGAGGACGACCGAATCCTTTTGGTGATAGGGCCTTGCTCTTCGGACAATGAAGAAGCTGTGCTCGAATATGCTCGTCGCTTAGCAGACTTGCAGAAAAAAGTTGCGGATAAAATCTTTATTGTGATGCGTGTCTATACGGCTAAACCTCGTACTAATGGAGATGGTTATAAGGGCATGATTCATCAGCCAAATACCAGTGAAGCGCCTAGTCTCATCAATGGTTTGCAGGCGGTTCGTCAGCTCCACTACCGTGTGATTACCGAAACGGGCTTGACGACGGCTGATGAGATGCTCTATCCGTCAAATCTCGCTTTGGTTGATGATCTGGTCAGCTACCACGCTGTAGGGGCTCGCTCAGTGGAAGACCAAGAACACCGCTTTGTAGCTTCTGGGATTGACGCTCCGGTTGGGATGAAAAATCCAACATCTGGAAATCTTGGGGTCATGTTTAATGCTATCTATGCGGCTCAAAACAAGCAAACCTTCCTTTACCATGGCCAAGAAGTGGAAACTTCAGGAAATCCCTTGGCCCACGTTATCCTTCGTGGTGCCATGAACGAATATGGTAAAAATGAACCCAATTTCTACTATGAAACCCTCTTGAATGCCATCAATCGCTATGAGACTATGGGACTTGAAAATCCCTTCATTATCATCGATACCAATCATGACAATTCTGGTAAGCAGTATATGGAACAAATTCGCATTGTTCGCCAAGCCTTGCTGAATCGTGATTGGAATGAAAAGATTAAAAAGACGGTTCGAGGCTTTATGATCGAATCTTACCTAGCAGATGGTCGTCAAAACCAACCAGAGGTCTTTGGTTGCTCCATAACTGACCCTTGTCTAGGTTGGGAAAATACAGTAGCCTTGGTAGAAGAAATTTATACTACCTTAACAAAATAAGTGAAAAGGATGGAGTTGGGGGAATCTCAACTCCTTTTATGATTATGATAGTTGGACACGGAATTGACATCGAAGAATTGGCTTCGATAGAAAAAGCAGTTACACGACGTGAGGACTTTGCTAAGCGCGTGCTGACCTCTAAAGAAATGGGGCGTTTTGCTAGTCTCAAAGGGCGCAGACAAATCGAATACTTGGCTGGTCGCTGGTCGGCTAAGGAGGCCTTTTCCAAGGCTATGGGGACAGGAATTGGCAAGTTGACCTTTCAGGATTTGGAAGTTTTGAACAATGAACGAGGGGCTCCCTATTTTAGTCAGTCACCATTTTCAGGAAAGATTTGGCTGTCGATCAGCCATACCGATCAGTTTGTGACAGCCAGTGTCATTTTGGAGGAAAATCATGAAAGCTAGTCCACATAGACCAACCAAGGCTCTGATATATCTGGGAGCCATTCGACAAAATATCCAGCAAATGGGAGATCATATCCCTAAAGGAACGCTCAAGTGGGCAGTAGTTAAGGCCAATGCCTACGGGCATGGGGCAGTAGCTGTTGCCACAGCTATCCAAGAGGATGTCGACGGCTTTTGCGTTTCCAATATTGATGAAGCTATTGAACTTCGTCAGGCTGGACTCAGCAAGAAAATCCTCATTTTAGGAGTTTCTGAGATAGATGCTATTGCTCTGGCTAAAGAATACGACATCACCTTGACTGTGGCTGGGGTGGAGTGGATTCAAGCACTGTTAGACAAGGAAGCAGATTTAACTGGCTTAACGGTTCACCTCAAGATTGACTCAGGGATGGGAAGGATTGGTTTTAGAGAGGCCGGTGAGGCTGAGCAGGCTCAAGCCTTGCTCCAACAACACGGTGCTCGCGTTGAGGGGATTTTTACCCACTTTGCTACTGCAGATGAAGAATCAGATGCCTATTTTAATACCCAGTTAGAACGATTTAAAGCTATTTTGGCAAGTATGAAGGAAGTTCCAGAGCTGGTTCATGCCAGCAACTCGGCGACGACCCTCTGGCATGCAGAGACTATTTTCAATGCGGTTCGTATGGGAGATGCCATGTATGGTCTCAATCCTAGCGGAGAGGTTTTAGATTTACCCTATGATTTGACACCAGCCTTGACTTTGGAGTCTGCCCTTGTTCATGTCAAGACAGTTTCAGCTGGAGCTTGCATGGGCTATGGAGCAACTTATCAAGCGAATAGTGAGCAAGTCATTGCGACGGTGCCAATCGGCTATGCGGATGGTTGGACACGTGATATGCAGAATTTCACTGTCTTGGTAGATGGACAAGCTTGCCCAATCGTCGGACGAGTATCTATGGATCAAATCACTATTCGGCTGCCTAAGGTTTACCCGTTGGGAACCAAAGTCACCCTTATTGGCTCTAATGAGGACAAGGAAATCACAGCAACTCAGGTAGCGACCTACCGTGGAACCATTAACTATGAGGTGGTTTGTCTCCTCAGCGACCGCATTCCGAGAGAATATTATTAAAGAAAAGAAAGGAGTGGAGCATGAATCTACATCAACCCTTGCATGTCTTGCCTGGTGTGGGACCAAAGTCAGCCGAGAAATACGCTAAACTAGGAATTGAAAACTTGCAAGACCTCTTGCTCTACTTTCCTTTCCGTTATGAAGATTTCAAGACCAAGCAGGTGCTAGATCTGGAAGATGGCGAAAAGGCTGTTCTGTCTGGTCAGGTAGTGACTCCTGCTAGTGTCCAGTATTATGGCTTTAAGCGCAATCGCCTGCGTTTTAGCCTCAAGCAGGGAGAAGTCGTTTTTGCGGTGAATTTCTTTAACCAGCCTTATCTAGCAGATAAGATAGAGTTGGGAGCAACTCTTGCTGTTTTTGGAAAATGGGACCGTGCCAAGGCCAGTCTGACTGGGATGAAGGTTCTGGCTCAGGTGGAAGATGATCTCCAGCCAGTCTATCGTCTGGCTCAAGGAATCAGTCAGGCAGGGCTGGTCAATGTTATCAAGACAGCCTTTGATCAAGGGTTGGACCTCTTGATAGAGGAAAATCTTCCCCAGTCTTTGCTGGACAAATACAAACTCATGTCCCGCTGTCAGGCAGTTCGTGCTATGCATTTTCCTAAGGATTTGGCAGAATACAAACAGGCCCTTCGTCGCATCAAGTTTGAAGAACTTTTCTACTTTCAAATGCAGCTACAGACCCTCAAGTCTGAAAATAGAGTTCAGGGAAGCGGTCTGGTTCTGAATTGGTCTAAGGAAAAGGTGACAGCTGCTAAAGAAAATCTGCCTTTTTCTCTGACCCCAGCTCAGGAAAAGAGTTTGCGGGAAATTTTGACTGACATGAAGTCCGACCATCACATGAATCGTCTTCTGCAAGGGGATGTGGGGAGCGGAAAAACGGTGGTTGCTGGCTTGGCCATGTTTGCGGCGGTGACGGCTGGATATCAGGCAGCTCTTATGGTGCCAACAGAAATCCTAGCAGAGCAACACTTTGAGAGTTTACAGAACCTTTTTCCAGACTTGAAACTCGCTCTCTTGACAGGTTCCTTAAAAGCTGCAGAAAAAAGAGAAGTCTTGGAAACCATTGCCAAGGGTGAGGCCGATTTGATTATCGGAACACACGCTCTGATACAAGATGGAGTGGATTATGCTCGTCTTGGTTTGATTATCATCGATGAGCAGCATCGTTTTGGTGTGGGGCAAAGGCGTGTTCTGCGGGAAAAAGGGGACAATCCTGACGTTCTCATGATGACGGCGACACCCATTCCACGGACGCTGGCTATCACAGCATTTGGCGATATGGATGTTTCCATTATCGACCAGATGCCAGCAGGACGGAAGCCTATTGTGACTCGTTGGATTAAGCATGAGCAGCTGCCTCAGGTCTTGACTTGGTTAGAGGGAGAAATTCAAAAAGGTTCTCAAGCCTACGTCATCTCTCCTTTGATTGAAGAATCTGAAGCTCTGGATCTGAAAAATGCCATTGCCTTATCAGAAGAGTTGACAGCTCATTTTGCTGGCAAGGCAGAAGTGGCTCTTTTACATGGTAAGATGAAGAGTGACGAAAAAGACCAGATCATGCAAGAGTTCAAAGAGCGAAAAACGGATATTCTGGTTTCGACAACGGTTATTGAGGTTGGGGTTAATGTTCCCAATGCGACCGTCATGATTATCATGGATGCCGACCGGTTCGGTCTCAGTCAGCTTCACCAGCTCAGAGGTCGTGTGGGTCGGGGTGACAAGCAGTCCTATGCTGTTCTCGTGGCTAATCCCAAGACGGATTCTGGGAAAGATCGCATGCGTATCATGACAGAAACGACCAATGGATTTGTCCTTGCGGAGGAAGATTTGAAAATGCGTGGTTCTGGAGAGATTTTTGGAACCAGACAGTCAGGACTTCCAGAGTTTCAAGTGGCTGATATTATCGAAGATTTTCCGATTTTAGAAGAAGCCAGAAAGGTTGCCAGCTACATTAGTTCTATAGAAGGTTGGCAAGAGGATCCAGAATGGCGCATGATTGCTCTCCATCTAGAAAAAAGAGAACATCTGGATTAAGCTTTCTCTAAGGAAATGTTAAGCTAGCTTTTAGGATTATTTCTTATAATAGTGTCAACAAAAAAGAAACGAGGACTTTCTTATGACTATTAAAGTAACCTACCAAAAGAAGTTTCAAACTGTCAAACAAGAGAAAGGAGCTAGCACCTATTGATACACAAAGAGCGGAAACGCTCTTTTTATTTTTAAAACTACTTTCAGGTGCTCTGTTTGAAGTTAGAGAATCTAAAATCACTTTCTATTTAGCATTCTTTCTTGCATTGCTTTCCTAGATATGCTACAGTTGTGATAGCGATTACAAAATTAAAGGAGCATGCTATGAAAAATCCAGCTTTGTTAGAAGAAATTAAGACTTATAAAGGACGGGATGAGGTTCCAGAAGACTTTGATGCTTTCTGGGATGAGGAATTAAAAAAAGTTTCCACTCTTCCAGCCTACCAGTTGGAGGAAAGAGATTTCCACATTCCCCGAGTCAAGTGCTTTGAGCTCACTTTTGAGGGAACTAATGAAGGCAAGGTCTATGCACGCGTCGTCCTTCCAAAGACTGAGGGAAAAGTTCCCCTAATTTTCCATTTCCATGGCTATATGGGACGTGGCTGGGATTGGGCTGACATGCTGGCCTATACTGTGGCTGGTTACGGTGTTGTTTCCATGGATGTGCGGGGCCAGTCGGGCTATTCGCAAGACGGCTTGCGTTCTCCTCTTGGAAATACTGTGAAAGGGCATATCATCCGTGGTGCTGTGGAAGGTCGTGAGCATCTCTTTTATAAGGATGTTTATCTGGATATTTACCAGTTGGTTGAAATTGTTGCCAGTCTGCCTCAGGTAGATGAGGAAAGACTTTCTAGCTATGGTGCTTCACAAGGAGGGGCGTTAGCTTTGGTTGCAGCAGCGCTCAATCCTCGGATTCAGCGAATAGTTGCCATCTATCCCTTCTTGTCTGACTTTAGACGGGTGCTTGAGATTGGCAATACTAGTGAAGCCTATGACGAACTCTTCCGTTATTTCAAGTTTCACGATCCCTTCCATGAAACAGAGGAGGAAATCATGGCGACCCTTGCCTATATCGATGTGAAAAATCTTGCCCATCGTATCAAAGGAGAGGTCAGGATGATTACGGGCTTGGATGAT
>CAJPRB010000039.1:0-12461 GCA_905372925.1 uncultured Streptococcus sp. | reverse complement strand
TTCCCTTCAAGGGATGCAAATCCTCGCCCGCGTTGACTTTGCTAACAATGAACACAACTTCCTTATCGCAGCTGTTTCAATCGCTGCTGGTGTAGGGCTCAACAACAGCAACCTCTTTGTCAGCATGCCAACAGCCTTCCAAATGTTCTTCTCAAATGGAATTGTCGTAGCCAGCCTGCTCGCCATTGTACTCAATGCCGTCCTAAACAGGAAGAAGAAATAAGAAAAAGAGGTGTGAGCCTCCAGATTGAAGAAAAGTTCATTTTGGACGATTTCTTCAATCTTTTTCTTTCGGTCCAAAATAAGACTACCCTTGAAAAAATTGGAATAATAGCCCTTCTGAGAAAATATACGTTAAATCAGAAATTAAATTATTTCCAAAATAATTGTAAGAGTATCCACTTTCTAATAGATCGCTCAAAAAGTTTTAAAAATCTTAAAAACGCATAATATCAGGCATTCAAAAGCCTTGATATTATGCGTTTTATCAGGGAAAAATTTGCTAGATTTTCTCCTCAAATTGAGTCATTACCCAGCCTCTTCTATTATCTTCTTTTACCCTTTTTTACAGGCATGAGCGTAATGTCTCTCAAGCTAAAGTAGGCTAGAGCCAGCATGGCAATTGTGACAAAGAATTCTGTCGGTAATTGGAAGATTTGCAAGATGGACAACATCAGCAAAATCAAGAGTGCAACAACTACAAAGACCAAGATAACGATGTTGACTGTTCCTTTGATACTTTGGGGTGTCGCAAATACATAGAGTAGTAATAAGAGTATCCCTATGATTAAATAGACCATCTTTATCTCTTTCTAGCTCTTATTCAGCTGATTTTTTCTTTTTGTTGGCTTTCTCGCGCTCTGCCTTGTTGAGAATTTGCTTACGCAAACGGATAGACTCAGGCGTTACTTCCATGTACTCATCGTCGTTCAAGAACTCGAGCGACTCTTCAAGTGTCAAGATACGAGGTGTCTTGATAACCGCTGTTTGGTCCTTAGTAGCTGAACGGACGTTGGTCATTTGTTTCGCCTTAGTGATATTCACTGTCAAGTCATTTTCACGAGAGTTTTCACCAATGATCATTCCTTCATAAACCTCAGTACCTGGGTTGACAAAGATCGTACCACGTTCTTCGATAGACATGATTGAGTAGGTTGTTGCCTTACCAGCATCGATGGAAACAAGGGCACCACGGTGACGACCACCGATTTCACCTGGAATGAGTGGCAAGTATTGGTCGAAGGTATGGTTCATGATACCGTAACCACGAGTCATTGACAAGAACTCAGTTGAGTATCCGATCAAACCACGCGCTGGAACAAGGAAGACCAAACGAGTTTGACCATTACCAGTTGAAATCATATCCAACATTTCACCCTTACGTTCAGAAAGGCTTTGGATAACAGATCCTTGGTATTCTTCTGGTGTGTCGATTTGGACACGTTCAAATGGCTCACATTTAACACCATCGATTTCTTTTACGATAACTTCTGGACGAGATACTTGAAGTTCATACCCTTCACGACGCATTGTTTCGATCAGGATTGACAAGTGCAATTCTCCACGCCCTGAAACCGTCCATTTATCTGGTGAGTCCGTTGGGTCAACACGAAGGGAGACGTCTGTTTGCAATTCTGCTTGCAAGCGTTCTTCTACCTTACGAGACGTTACCCATTTACCTTCTTTACCAGCAAATGGTGAATTATTTACCAAGAAGGTCATTTGAAGGGTTGGTTCATCAATGTGAAGGATTGGAAGTGGTTCAACAGCGTCTGTTGGAGTAATGGTTTCACCGACAAAGATATCTTCCATACCGGAAACGGCAATCAAGTCACCTGCTTTAGCTTCTTGGATTTCACGACGTTCCAAACCAAAGAAACCGAAGAGTTTTGTAACACGGAAGTTCTTCGTTGTACCATCTAGTTTAGAAAGGGTAACTTGGTCCCCAACTTTCACACTACCACGGAAGACACGACCGATACCGATACGTCCAACGAAGTCGTTATAGTCCAAAAGTGACACTTGGAACTGCAAAGGCTCATCTGAGTTGTCTACTGGAGCAGGGATATGGTCGATGATAGTATCAAAGATTGGTGCCATTGTTTTTTCTTGATCAGCTGGATCGTCGGAAAGCGAAGAAGTTCCATTGATAGCTGAAGCATACACAACTGGGAAATCAAGCTGATCATCATCTGCACCAAGCTCAATGAAGAGCTCCAATACTTCGTCCACTACTTCTGCCGGACGAGCTGATGGTTTGTCGATTTTGTTAACAACCACGATTGGGACAAGGTCTTGTTCCAAGGCTTTTTTCAATACGAAACGAGTTTGTGGCATGGTTCCTTCGTAGGCATCTACGACCAAGACAACACCGTCAACCATTTTCATGATACGCTCAACTTCTCCACCGAAGTCCGCGTGTCCTGGTGTGTCCATGATATTGATACGAGTTCCGTTGTAAGCAACGGCTGTATTTTTCGCAAGGATGGTAATTCCACGCTCTTTTTCGATATCGTTTGAGTCCATAGCGCGCTCTGCTAATTCAGTACGTGCATCAAGAGTTTCAGATTGTTTCAATAATTCGTCAACGAGGGTTGTTTTACCGTGGTCAACGTGGGCGATAATCGCAATGTTACGGATATCTTCTCTTAATTTTGTCATGATTTCCTCTAATATTTTAAATTTTTATTTCTAACTGAACAATTATACCACAGTCTCATTCAAAAATCACAGTTCAGCTAAGTGTAAATGTTTTCAGTCTGCTTTTCTAGTCAAGGCAACTCTTTTCAAAGTCAGATACTTATGGTAAGATAAGCTGATATGCGTTTAGATAGATTATTAGCCCAAGAAAAGGTCAGTCGCAAGGCTATGAAACAGGCTCTATTAAAAAAAGAAATCCTAGTGGACAATTTTCCATCCAGCTCCCTCTCTCAAAATGTCGACACTGGATTACAGAAATTAGTCTTTCAAGGACAGCAAATCCAAGGCTACGAGCACAACTACCTCATGCTTCATAAGCCAAACGGAGTCGTTACAGCTAGCAAGGATAAGAAACTTTCAACCGTCATGGATCTCCTTCCACCTGACATCCAGTCTGACCAGCTCTATGCTGTCGGCAGACTAGACCGCGATACGACGGGACTGCTCCTTTTGACAGACAATGGACCTCTTGGTTTTCAGCTCCTTCATCCCCAGTACCATGTCGATAAATCCTATCAAGTGGTGGTCAATGGACTGCTCACATCAGATCATATCCGACAGTTTAAGGAAGGGATCGTCTTTTTAGACGGAACCACTTGTAAACCTGCTCAGCTCGAAATTCTGTCCTCAAGTCTAACGAAGAGCCGTGCATCCATTACCATCTCTGAGGGGAAATTTCATCAGGTCAAGAAGATGTTTCTCTCAGTTGGTGTCAAGGTGACTGCCTTAAAACGCGTCCAATTCGGTGATTTTACATTAGACCCAGAATTAGCAGAAGGGCAATACCGTCCCTTGAATCTAGAGGAATTGGAAATTATTAAAAACTATTTAGAAAAAAGTGGATAAAAGAAAAAAGCTTTATGTTTAAAGCTTTTTAATCTTCTTTAATTCATGTGTAAGAAAATTCCAATAATCCAGTTAAGAGCAGAAAGAACAATACCTACAATAGATACAATTCTCTCTGTTTTAAAGTCTAAGTCAGATTCTTTTTGAAGTTCATTAGCAAACAATACACCAGTGATACCTAAACCAATACCTCCCAACGGAAATAACAAACTAAGAATGATAGATAGAATACCCACCAAAAGTGGATTTTTTCTTTTCTTACATTTTCTAAAAATTCCTTAAAATGATTATTAATTTAGTATAGGAGACCGAGTATATCATCTTTTTCCTTGATCTTAGCTAGTCTTGACCTTCCCTTTCCAAGAATCTAGTCCATAAGAAAGGATATAAATCTCAGAAAAACCTTGCTTTTTCAGATAGAGTGCTGCGTTGGTCACTCGTTGTCCACGTTGGTTTTCGTAGAGAAGGACAGGTTTATCCTTGCGAAGGGCTGCAAGGCTTGACTTCAACTGATTTGAAGGAATATTGCGGGCTCCGAGGATATGTTTTCTGTGAAATTCTGCTGGTTCACGGACATCAATCAATTGCCCTTTCCGAATCAAGGCTTCAAATTCTGCATTGTCCACAATCTTAGCCGCACGACGAATACGAAGGTAGTTATAACCCATCCAGGCCACCATTGCCAGAACGATTCCCCATAAAATCCAAATTGTCATAAGTTCTTATCTCCATTTTTCTCTATGTAGTCTAATTCTATCTTGTGCTCTCTGCGAAGAACAGCTTCCGCCTCTAGATAGTCTAGCTTGTCCATCAGACCGGCATCATAGATCCGAGAGAGTTCGAGCTTCATCAGTTCAATATCATACAAGCGCTTCCCCATGTAAACAATAATGCCAAACTGTTTGAGAAATTGCTGCACATCATAGAATGTTTTCATAGCTTCCATTTTAGCAAATTCTAGACTTTTTTTCAATACTGGACCGGCTCTTTCCCCCTATTTTCTTCGTCTTCATTGCCCATTCTTCCGCAAGTGTGGTACAATAAAAACATGAGAATTCAACAACTACACTATATTATCAAAATCGTCGAAACTGGCTCTATGAATGAGGCAGCCAAGCAACTCTTTATCACCCAACCCAGTCTCTCTAATGCTGTTCGAGACTTGGAAAATGAAATGGGCATTGAAATCTTTATCCGCAATCCCAAGGGCATTACCTTGACCCGTGATGGGATGGAGTTTCTCTCCTACGCTCGTCAAGTTGTCGAGCAAACCCAACTTCTGGAGGAACGCTATAAAAATCCTGTCGCCCACCGCGAACTCTTTAGCGTTTCGTCTCAACACTACGCCTTTGTGGTCAATGCCTTTGTCTCTCTGCTAAAGAAAAGTGATATGGAAAAATACGAACTTTTCCTTCGTGAAACTCGGACTTGGGAGATTATCGATGACGTCAAGAACTTCCGTAGCGAGG
This sequence comes from uncultured Streptococcus sp., assembly GCA_905372925.1. Taxonomy (GTDB): domain Bacteria; phylum Bacillota; class Bacilli; order Lactobacillales; family Streptococcaceae; genus Streptococcus. The sequence continues at coordinate 7,446 of CAJPRB010000039.1, read as the reverse complement.
TCGGTGTCCTCTTTTTAAACAGCTACAACCGCGATGTTTTAACGAAAATGCTAGATGACAATCACCTGCTAGCGCACCACCTCTTTACCGCTCAACCCCATATCTTTGTCAGCAAGACCAACCCTCTAGCTAAAAAAGACAAGGTCAAACTGGCTGATTTGGAAGACTTCCCTTATCTGAGTTATGACCAGGGGACGCACAACTCCTTCTACTTTTCAGAGGAGATTCTTTCACAAGAGCACCACAAGAAATCCATTGTAGTCAGTGACCGCGCCACCCTCTTTAACCTCTTGATTGGTTTGGATGGCTACACCATTGCAACAGGGATTTTGAATAGCAACCTCAATGGAGACAATATTGTTTCCATCCCGCTGGACATTGACGATCCCATTGAGCTGGTCTATATCCAGCATGAAAAAACCAGCCTGTCTAAGATGGGCGAACGCTTTATCGAATACTTACTAGAAGAAGTTCAGTTTGATAGTTGATAAGCCGTCAGACATATTTTATAATATTTCTTAGAAAATAATGATTGGAGAATATCGTTGAAAAAGTTTATATTGGCAAGTGCTGTTGTCCTTTCAATGGCAGGATTTGCCCAAGCACCTATCTACGCAGAGGAAAGCAATGCTAATCCTCCTGCTACCGCCGAACAAAGCAACTCTAAGGAAGATAAGAAAGATCTTTCAACTAAAACCGAAGAGGAGACTACAACACTTCCAAAAGAAAAGGCAAAAGAAGAAGCACCTAAAAAAGAAGGATGGCAGGAAGAAAACAAACACTGGCGTTTCTATGAAAACAATCAGCCTGTCCTCAAATGGAAAAAAATTCAAGATAAGTGGTACTATTTTGACAACGATGGAAACCGACTCAGTGATACCATCTTTGATGGCTATGTTCTCAATAAAGACGGGGTCATGGTAGAAAATGGCTGGGTAGCTCTTGAGGGTAAATGGTACTACGTCAGTGAGTCTGGAAAAATCATCCAACAAAAATGGAAAAAAATCGGAGGAGTTTGGTACTACTTTGACAAAGATGGTGTCATGCTCAGTCAGACAATCGTTGATGGTTATCTCCTTACCAAAAGTGGGGCTATGGCGGAGAATGGCTGGGTAAAGGTTGACCAAAATTGGTATTATGTCACACCATCTGGCAGAATCTCGCAAGACAAATGGGAGAAAATTAATGGTTCATGGTATTATTTTGACAAAAACGGCGTGATGCTCAGCAAAACGACCGTTGGTGCTTACCTGCTCGGCAGTAGCGGGGCTATGGCGGAAAACTCTTGGGTGAGAATCAATGAAAATTGGTATTACGCTAATGAATATGGGAAATATAGCCAAGACAAATGGGAGAAAATCAAGGGAACTTGGTATGCTTTTGAACAAAATGGTGTCATGCTTTCCAATAAATGGAAAGGAAGCTACTACCTCAAATCTAGTGGAGCCATGGCTGAAAAAGAGTGGATCTTTGATAAGGCCTACAACAGTTGGTTCTATCTAAAAGCGAATGGAACCTATGCGGCTCGTGAATGGATTGGAGCTTACTATCTCAAGTCTGGTGGCTATATGGCCAAGAATGAGTGGATTTATGACGACTATTACAAGGCTCGTTACTATTTGGACGATAGCGGACATTATGTATCAGGGACCTATAAGATCGACGGCAAGGAACATTTGTTCCAAAAATACGGCCAATGGATTTCTGAAGTTTCAACAGAAGGTGGATTTGTAAAAGGTCAATACAGCAATACCATTTTCCTAGATCCTGGGCATGGTGGTCGAGATTCAGGTGCCTTTTACTACAATGTAGCTGAAAAAGATCTCAACATGCAAATCTACCGTAAACTTCGCGCTAAGTTAGAAGAACTAGGCTACAAAGTCCTCACATCACGTGACAGTGATATCGATGTTGATTTTAAGACTGAGCGTTCAAGAATGGTAAATAAAACCAACTCTGATATCTTTATCAGTATCCATTTCAATGCTACTGGAAACATTCACTCAAAAGCAAGTGGTATTCAAACCTACTCCTATAGCGATGAACCTGACTATCCAAGTAAGATTAATAAATACTGGCACAATCACCCTGATCGTATGAGTGAAAGTAAACGCCTCGCTGCTGCTATCCACTCCTCTCTCCTTACAGAAACAGGTGCCAAGGACGCTGGCTTATTGGAAAGTAGTTTTGCCGTTCTACGCGAAACTGCCAAACCAGCCGTCCTCCTAGAACTCGGTTATATGGATAATTTCACTGAAAATCAACGTATTCGTGATGATCAATACCAAGATAGACTAGTCGCAGGTATTGTGAAAGGCATCCAAAAATACTACGCTGGTAAATAAAAACAAAGTCTCGAGAAACTTCGAGACTTTTCTATTTGTCTTCTTTTTTATCTTTATCAGGAAAGAGGTAGCCAAGTCCTACACAAGCTAGCACACCGGCACCAATCACCAAACCACTTGAAATTGGCAAAAGATCCAAAATGGCATTTGCAATGATAAAGGCAATAATCAAGCACATGAGACTAGCCTTATAATCTTTTTTAAAAAAGTTTTCTAGTGTGAAATAGAGGAACAATCCTACCGGAATGAGCGACCAGAGGTTGACATCCAAACTTGGCCAACCAACAGAACCGAAATACAATACTACCTCTGCCGCTACTAAAAATACGATTCCCAATAATTTTTTCATTTTTTGTCTCCATTTTCTTTTTTAGGAACCTGAATTGTCTGACATTAACACTTCACGCCCTTTACAAAAATCATTATAGCAGAGGATTTTTTCAAGAACAATCCCTTTTGCCTATCTGGTCAATATCTCGGTCTAAGTGGTTGAATAGTAGTAATAAAAGAAAAGAAGCCCTAATGGACTTCTTGATTTTGCCGATTGCAGTACTTTTTGTTATCCCCTCATTTTTATATTTACTAATAGTCTCTTTAAAAGTCTTCTGAGTAACTTCATTATATTCATCTATATTTCTTGTACGAATATAATCACCATCTTCTAACTCAATTTCATAATCTGAATCAAGTTTTAACTCAAACGGAATACTTCTCGTCAACACACTTTGCTTCAAAAACAACTTCACAGCAGTTGTCATATCCAAGCCTAACTCATTAAAAAGGGCAGTTGCTTCTTTTTTAATTCATCATCTACCCTAACAGCAATTTATGACATGGCATTTCCCCTTCATTTATTTTGTATATCTATTGTATTACTTTTACCAATGCATAACAAATTTATTCCCTAATAAACACAGACTTTAAATTTAAACTTGCAACTTCTTCTCTAATGCTTGTGCCAAAACTTCCGAGTAGTTAATCTTTTCTCGATCAGCAAGACGAACTAGCCATTCAGGAACGGTCACATTCTTCCTAATCGCCTTATTACTTCTCACAAAGGGAGCAGGATCTACTTGAATCATTGATACAAAACCATCTGAAACTTCAATCTTTAAAATATCACTTGGTGTAGGTAGCGCCATCCCTTCATCGATGTAAGAAGCTAAAACATTCTCAAGCATTTCACGAGCATTTTTCATCGCTTCCTCGATATTTTTTCCTTCTGTGCCTCCACCAAATTCTGGAAATTCTACCCAATATCCTGTTCCTTCTTTATGAAAAATAGCTGGATACGTTTTTAACATTCTACTACCTCCAATGCAAAAGACTTAGGAATGTAAGACTTACAATCCTAAATCTTTGAGAATCTTTCTTTCCAAACCTCTTCCTAAATCTTCATTTCCATGAACTGGAATCGTGACAAGATAAGAAAAACCCTCTTTCTTAAAATGATGATGACTTCCCCTTTGACGAACTTCAACCCATCCATTCTCAAGAGCTAGTTTCACCATTTCTTTACCTGTAAGTGGCATATATTATTGTTACTTCCTTACACCTACTATTATACGCATTATGTGTATATTTGTCAAACTAAAACAGACTACTTTTCTCAATAACTACAAAATAAAATAGACCAGTTTCCTGATCCACTTTATTCTATATTCATTAACTTTTTTGGTCAAATTTTGGTCACACTTTGGTCAAAGAGTCCAAAAATACTAACCTATTTTAAAAAGCTAACTTGTGATGATTGCCTTTAAACTAACACTTTGAATATCCTTTGCTTTTCTTTACATTTCCCAAAATGCCGATTGCAGGGATCGAACCTGTGACCTACGCGTTACGAGTGCGTTGCTCTACCAACTGAGCTAAATCGGCGATTACCCTTTTAGTATAGCACTCTGAGAGTAGATGTCAAGAAATTTTTATCTCCATTAGAAAAAGCCTGTCTTGAGACAAGGCTTTGAGTTTCTTCCCTCTTACGAACCCGCACTTTCGTAGGCATCCAAGCCCTTATCCCATAGTTTCAAAGAAATGACAAAGAAGACAAGAGAAATCAGAATCAAACCACCGATATTAAAGAAGACATCCTTGTCCTGCAAGAAATAGCTGGCAGGATAGTAGGCCGTAAAAGCAAAAGGCACGATAAAGCTAATCAACCAACGAAGAGCTGAATTGTAAATGGAAATCGGGTACTTAGCAAAGTCATTAAACATATAAAAAATGTAAATCATAGCACCTGACTGCTTGGTCCAAAAAGCGATGCTGGCAGTCGCGATTTTCAAGGAAGTATAAATCAAGGTCGCAAAGGGAATACAAACTAGGAAAAGCAGGAATTTGGGAAGAGTCCAAGCAATGCTAGACACCGTTGTCGCTAATAAAATGCCACCGACCAAAAGTTCGCCCAAGGCATCAATCTGAAAGGTCTCAACTAGGATGTGAAAGAGAGGATTGATAGGACGAGTCAGGTATTTGTCAAACTCTCCCTTTCGCACCAAGCGCTGCCCCAGTGCCCAGAGATTGTCAAAAAAGAGATGATCCAGTCCCTTGGGAATCAAGGAAAATCCATAGATAAAGGCAATCTCTTGAAAGGTCCAGCCTTCTAGCGAGGGGATGTGTTGAAAGATGACGTTGAGAAACAAGAGGTTCAAGCCTTGGGTCAGAAAAACTCCAAGCACACCAACCACAAAATCAACCTTATATTCCATGATTTGCTTGATGTATTGTCTGATAAAAATCAGATGCATGCGTTGATATTTTTTCATACTAACCTCCCTGAATGGTGATGAATGACTGGACTCGCTTCCAAATCAACTGAGACAAGCCCAGCATCACTAAGAGCCAGAAAAACTGGAGCAAAAGCGCCTGAAGAATCTGACTGGCATCGTATTTCCCAACAATGATCATGACTGGAGTGTAGATCAAAGATGAAAAAGGCAAGAAGGAGAGAATATCTGAAACCACTTTGGGAAAGAAAGCCAAGGGAATCAAACTCCCAGACATAAAGGCCACTATGGAAGTCTTGAGTAGATTGGAACCCCATAGATTTTTAAATACAAAGGCTGAAAATCCAAAGCAGATATTAAAGAAAAAGTTAATCAGATAGGCCAGCGTCAAGCTAAAGAGATAAAGGACCGTTAAGCCTAGCACTTCTACAATCCCTTGCCCTGATAAAATTTTCATCAAGACAATGACACTTAAAAATGGCAGTCCAACAGAGATAAAAATCAACCACTTAGAACCAAGCTCCGTAAAGAGATAAGAGGCCGCAAAATGCACTGGTCGCAACAAGCGCATGATAATGGAGCCATCCTTGACCTCCTCCCCAATCATAAAAGAAGAATCCGACCTAGTCAAAAGATTGGTCACAAAACTCATGATGATGTAGAGAGTGATATCTGCCATGCTAAAGCCCTGAATCAAGGACTCCTGTGAGGAATCAAAGACAGCCTTCCAGAGATAGAAAGCAACAAAAGCGCCCATGACATCGCCAATCCGATAGAGAATAAAGTTGACTCGATAGGTAATCAACTCCTGAATTCCTGCATTGATAAAGGGTTTATAACGTCTCCACAATTTGACCATCTTAAAGCTCCTTTCGGTAGAAGCGACGGATAATATCCTCAATATCGGTATCCACCATCTTCAAATCGCGGATCTCAAAATCAGACAAGGTTTGCTTGATAATGTCAGCTGACTGGTAGCGGGAACTATCAAATTCAATATTGAGGCTATTTCCTTGTCTATCAACGGTCATATCAGGAAAGCCTTCATAGTGAGAGACAAGATGACTTTGACCTGGCACCAGTTCAAAGGAAAGTGTCTTCATCTTGCCAAAGGTCTCCTTGAGCTGGCTAACCGTTCCATCAAAAATCTCTTGCCCCTTGTCAATCATGAAAATCCGATCACAGAGCTGCTCAATATCACTCAGGTCGTGAGTGGTCAAGAGAATGGTGGTCTCTTCCTCTTGATTGATCTGGGTGATGACCCGACGAATGTTATCCTTGACCGAAACGTCCAAACCAATAGTCGGCTCATCTAAAAAGAGAACTTTAGGATTGTGGAGCAAGGAAGCCGCAATATCCGCTCGCATCCGTTGCCCCAGTGAAAGAGTACGCACGGGGTCTTTGATAAAGTCCTTCAAATCCAAGACCTCATTCAAAAAGTCCATGCGCTTGTGAAAGAGCGAGTCCGGCACATCGTAAATTTCTTTCAAGACCGTGTAGGTCTCTTGCAGAGCCAAATCCCACCATAGCTGGGTGCGTTGTCCAAAGACCACACCAATATCCTTAACATAATCCTGACGATTGTCCTGCGGAATCTTGCCGTTAATCCGACAAAAACCAGATGTCGGTTTCAAAATCCCTGTCAGCATCTTAATAGTCGTCGACTTCCCAGCACCATTGGCCCCGATAAAGCCTAAAATTTGGCCTTTTGGAACTTCAAAGGTCAAATCCTTGACCGCTTCAAAGGTCTGCTTTTCAGGATGAATAAAGGAACGCAAAGCCCCCTTTAACCCAGGCTCCTTTACTGTCTTCACAAAATTTTTCTGAAGATGTTCCACTTCTATCATTACCATATCTATCTCCCTGTCGCAAGGAATAGCAACATTGTATTTTTGACTACAAATATTCTAAATCCTTACTTTCTAAACCCTCTACATTTTATTATTACAGAAGGCTTTATACCAACCTATTATAGTCCAATAAAAAATAGAATGCAAGCGTTTGCCTATAGATTGTAAAATTAGAGTTTTCTCTCCGAAAATAATACTTTTAAATCAAAAATTCTAGTTTGATAATTTCTTTAAAACACCAAAAAACCTGCCCTTAAGGACAGGTCGGTTGATTAAATTAATTAAAAATATTTCTAATACAGTAAAGTAAAACTCACAAAAATCTAAAAACCTAAACGTTCTTGATCCCAATTGCCATACTCATCATATCCAAATCCATCAGGATCCATCGCATCAATCCCACATTGTTCTAGAAATCTTGAACAGTCATGACAGTAGTAATCTTCATATCTTTCATCACTAGCTTCCCAATCAATTTCCTTTTTTGTAAACTGTTGTAAACACTCTCTACATTCGTATAGTTTT
>CAJPRB010000038.1:0-12642 GCA_905372925.1 uncultured Streptococcus sp. | reverse complement strand
GGTTTACCGACAGCGACCGTACGAGTCATGTCTGATGCGTAGCCATTGACCATGACACCGAGGTCAAAGAGGAGAAGGGCGTCTTTTTCGACCTTGTTTGCACCAGGAATTCCGTGTGGATTTGCGGCATTATCACCAGTCAAGACCATGGTATCAAAACTCATTTCATAGCCTTCACCTTTCATGGCAAAGTCGATTTGAGCGATGATATCTGTCTCAGTCTTATCAAGAGAAATGTTGTCAAAACCAACCTTAACCGCCTTATCAGCATAGAGGCCTGCAACCATCATTTTTTGTACCTCATCGGCTGATTTGATGAGGCGCATGCGTTGGATGCGAGGAGTGAGGTTTTCAAACTCAGCAGTTTCAAAGACTGTTTTCAATCCATGGTATTTGGTCAAGATGAGATTGTCAAACTCGACAGCGACACGTTTGAAATCGTGCTGTGGCAAGGCATTTTTGATTTTTTGCCATGGATTTTCAGAATCCACATAGCCCACTACTGGGAAGGCAACGGTGCTGCTTGCACGTTCCACTTCAAGGGCTGGGACAAAGAGGAGAGGTTCCCGGTCCGCTAGGACAAAAAGGAACATTTGGCGTTCATGTGGATCACTGTAAAAGCCAGTGAGGTAATTGATAGTGACGGGGTCAGATACGACAGCGACGTCTAGTTTTTCTGATTCAAGATATGTTACGATTTGTTGTAATTTAGACATAAGCTACCTTCTTTCTACCCCTCTATTTTGGCAAAAAATGAGAGAAAATGCAAGGGAGAAGGGTAAAAGAACAGGCAAAAAGAACTCCGATATGATAGCGGAGTCCTTTGATATAGTTTTCCTTAGTTTAAGAAAAGTCTGCCTTGCTTTTTACGTCGCTATATTCTTCAGCGATTTCTTGACTGAGAATGTCTTCATAGGCAGGAAGTTGGATGTCCTGACCGTATTTCTTCTTGAGGGCAGTAGTGACTAGGCGATAAGCCAGATTGGCATTACGAGAGAGGATAGGTCCGTGGAAGTAGGAACCAAAGACATTCTTATAATGAACCCCTTCGCCGACCTTTTCCTCGTTGTTTCCATTTCCATAGACCACCTGTCCCAGCGGTTTTTGATCATCTGAAAGGAAGGTACGGCCCTGGTGATTTTCAAATCCATAGTAGGTTTCATCGAATTCTTCATTGTGAATCTTGATATCACCGATAAAGCGGTTATTAGTCTGGTTGAGCGTATAGTGGCCCATGACACCTAGCCCTTCGATGCGCTTACCTGAAGCTTCAACATAATATTGCCCCAATAGTTGGAAGCCGCCACAGATGGCTAAAACTACACCGTCGTTTTGGATGTAGTTGTCAATGCTCTCTTTTTTAGCAGGAAGGTCTCCAGCGATAATACTTTGTTCAAAGTCTTGACCCCCACCGAAAAAGGCGATGTCGTAGTGGTTTTCATCAAAGTCATCATGGAGAGAAACGATGTCAACCGTCACATGTGCCCCCAGTTTTTCAGCCACATACTTGAGCATGAGAATGTTTCCGTTGTCCCCATAGGTATTCATGAGGTTTCCGTAAAGGTGGGCGATATTGAGCTGATAAGGGTAGTTGCCAGCTTTTGAGGAAAGTGAAGTATAAACCATTAGTTCATCTCCTTTCTAACAATCTGACGACTAGCCAGCAGTTCGCGGAATTCCAGCATAGCAGTATAAGTAGCCAGGATATAGGCATGTTTGCAGTCTTGGTTCTCAATGGTCTTGAGAACTTGCTCCAGATTGCTTGTCTCAGTGATTTTATCAGCTGGATAGCCTGTCACCCGTAGACGACGTGCGATTTCAGAATGACGAACACCACCAGCGTTGATTTCTGGAATGTCCATGTCAGTGATTTGTTCAAAGTCCGCATCCCAGATCCAGCTGGTATCAATTCCGTCTGCATAGTTAGCGTTAAGGAGGACAGATAGGCTAAATGGATAAGGAGCTAGTTTGATCATCTCGATAGCTTGGGTAGCACCGACTGGATTTTTAATTAAGACAAGGGTACATTCCTTGTCATCAATATGGAAGGTTTCTTGGCGTCCAAAGACAGCACGGCTCTTATCAAATCCTTGCTTGATTAGTTGTGAATCTGCACCGAGGAAACGGGCAATGGCAACCGCAGCAAGGGCATTGTAGATGTTGTAGAGTCCACCGATTTGGATGCCGTATTCTTGTCCGTCGATAACAAAGCGAGAGCGATTGTTGGTCAACTCAACCAAGTCTGTCAGACGGTAGTCCAAGTCAGGACGTTTGCAGCCACAATTTTCACAGATATAGGCACCCAAGTTGGCGTAGGTATTGTGCTCGTATTTTAGAATACTTTGACAGTCAGGGCAGAGAATCCCTTCGGTATTGTAGTGAGCCAGTTTGGCAGGTCCTTTTTCCAAGTCAAAACCAAAATACTGTACTGGGTTTGGAATAGCTGGTTTGTAGAAAAGTGGACTGTCACCATTGAGGAGAACAGTAGCCGTAGGCACCTTACGAATGGCATCCAAAATCATCTTATAAGTTGTGTAAATCTCACCGTAGCGGTCCATCTGATCACGGAAAATGTTAGTGATGACAAAAAGGCTAGGATGGATGTAGTCACAGATACGAGATAGACTGGCTTCGTCAATTTCGAGGACGGCAATGTTTTTCCCAGTTTTAGAGGATTTGGCCGTCAAGAAGGTTGTCGTAATTCCTGTAATCATGTTGGCACCGCTTGGGTTAGTAAGAACCTGACCATAGATCTCTTTTAAAATGCCGACAGTGAGGGCAGTTGTCAGGGTTTTTCCATTGGTTCCAGTGACCACGACAATCTCGTAGTTCTTCGCTAGATTTTGTAAAATATCTTTATCAAATTGAAGGGCGAGTTTTCCTGGGAGCGTACTTCCACGGCCAAGACGGCTCAAGATGAAGTGGGAAGAACGCCCAGCAAGAAGGCCCAAAGTAGTTTTTAATTTCATGTTTCTATTATATCATACTGCACCCAGCAGTCCAATAACTAAAGTAACTTCTAAGATCAACTAAAAAAGTAACCTTAGAGGTGCTTTTTAGGTTCTGATTAAACCAATCAAATACAATATCTTTGAATTTGATAACTTTGGCAACTTTAAGAAATAAATCTTTCTCACTCTGAACATAAGAAAGGAGAGGACATCGATTATCCTCTACAGGTTTTAAAATTTCATTAATCTACTATAGCTGACAAAGATACCTACAGCTGATAAAGATACCTAGCTTTTGGAATTTAGATTATTTTTTGGAAAGTCTCTTTTATAATAAATTACGAATTTTTTCTTTTATAAATGCGTTAAGAGGATAGTGTTTATCAAGATATTCTAGGAGTGCCTGAGCAGATTCAGAAATTCGTTCGTAACCTTGCAAAAAGTAGGGTAATTGTTTGGCTTCATTTGGATAACCTTTTTCAAATCGTCTGTTGCTGTTAAAAATATCTATAAAATTAGATTTAGAAGTTTTTTCCAAATTGATTAGTTCAGTCCAGAGCTTGACAGATCTGTTTTGGATGAAATCATAAGCAGCCAATTTTTCGCCTCGTTGATAGCGACCTAGTCCTATATATAGGTTGCATAAAATTTCTCCCAACAGCCATTCACGGTCTCTATTTTCTTTTGATGGCAATCTTTGTGGCTGGCAGATTGTTCCATCAAAACCGACCTCCTTCCAGATAATCTTGCCTTCAGCGAAGGGAATGTTTACTAGTTCATGAGCTTCAAAGATAGCAAATTCACAAAAGACATCATCTTCAAATAGAACTTTATGTCCGTCCACTGTATTTTGGTAGTGAAATGCAATTGGTTCTAGATTACTTAACCAAGTTAGATCCTGGATATAGGCCTGCTTGTAGCCATCTTTTACAATAACAAAGAAATCCAAATCGGAGTACTGATCCAATCGTTCTCTTTCTGCTCCGCAAGAACCAAGTGCCAGCAAAGCTAGTGCTTGTTTAGAATCTTTTAGAGACTGACTAATATCATTTAGTCTTTGTAATAGTAATTCTGTTTTATTCATATCGTTACCTCATTATTTCTTGTTTACAGACATTATATAGTTAATGTTTTCGAAAGTCAATTTCATCCCATACCAAATATATACTAATGTAATATGGGATTTCTTTCGATATTTTTTACAATGCTAAAGTTTAAACATTTTGCAGAGTATTGCTCATATTATCAAGAACGAAGAAATTTGAAGTATCCTTTGATTGATTAGAGAGTGATTCTTATCTTTAAAAAGATTAAATAATTTGGAAAATATTTAAGAAGAAAAAATATATCGACTTAACCATCAATTTGCAAACGGTAAAACCTTTCCACAAACGATGAAAATACACATACGACCCGCGCAAAGAGTGGATAATTTACTAATTAGGCATGAAACAATCATTGCAAAATATACTTTTTAAATTACCCATAAAACGATGAGCTGAAGCGAGTTATTCAAAGTCATATGTATTGCTGATATTTGAAAGAGTGACCTGAGACTCAATATATAATTAGGACTGCTAAGTGAAGTTTGTATATTATATCATAAAAGAGGGAAAAGACAGTTTTGAGATTTCGCAGAAACAAAAACAGCCCGATGAGGGCTGTGAGTGATTAGTTCTGAAACCAAGTTGCGATTGGGAAGTCGTTTTGTTTCAGTTCCAGTTTTGTTTTGGTTAGAAGTCGGCCATTTTCTAAGGAATACAATAACAAATGTTGATTGGTTACGACCAATACCTTGTTTGTCAAACTTGTATCGATGTGTATTATCTCTTCTGTAGAGTCAGGTAAATCTTTTCTGACATTGATTAGATAGCTGGATTCATCAGAGAGATTGACAATAGATAAGGCACAGCGATCATTTCCATCCGCTTCATGTTTAACAATCAATCGATCCTCTTTTGGAGTTTTATAGAGAAGATTGGGATTATCCTCTGGTAGCGTAATGAAGTGCTTTTCCTTACTAGACAAGTTCATAACAAGTATGCGATTGTCTGGATCCTTGGAGAAAGTTTCTGTATTTCGGGTATATGCAACGCTACTGTAATAATTGTCACCGATTAATTCAGAAGAAGTCAGCATTTCAACGATTTTGCCTTCGCTTGTCAGAGGCGTGCGAGACAATTCTTTTAGTTGGTCATTTTCGTCCAATTCAACTAAATAGCCATCGAACACTAAAGCGGGTCGTTGACGGGACTCATCATGAAACCCCAGACCGAGGTAGAGGCGATTCCCTCTACCATGAAACTGGATCGGAAAGGAAGTGGATTCGGAGAATGTTTTCTGAGTAATCAGCTTTCCTGAGATGTCAAACATACTGAGCACTCCATCCTCAGTTGTAGTTTGACCTGTGTAGAAGAACTTGTCTGATACCCCAGCTCCCGAATAAGCATAGAAAGGAGTTGAAGTTTTCCGGATGTCCCCTGTCTGAAAGTCAAGGGATACAATGTTTTGAGTAGATGCTTTCCTTCTGGTATTTCCAGATGAGAAGACGAGATAGCGATTGTCAAACCGTCCCTGAGGAAACCAGAAATTGACATCTTCTGCAATGGAAACGTCCTCAGCCTTCGTGAGTTGAAACTGATCGTTTTGTAACTGATAACTTTGAATGGATTTCGAATTGACAAGGTAAAAATCAGCAGTCTGATTGACTGTGAATTGCTGTTTTTGAGGTGAAATCAAGCGAAAAAGCATCCAGCAAAGCAGGAGAAAAATGAAGACTATACTGACACAGAAAACCAGTGTTTTCATAGCCGTACTTTTTCCTTTGGCTAGAAAGGAAAAAGTAGAGTGTTTTGGTGATTTAACTTGCTTTCCCATGTGACTAGCCTCCTTTTTGAACAGAAAATGAAGACAACATCCTACACCTATATTATAAGCTTTTACAGATAAAAGCACAAATAATCTTGCAAAGAAACTATAGACTGGATAGAAAAAGACAAACATCGAAATGGATGCTTGTCTTGTGGAGAATATCTGAAATTTTAAATCGCAAACAAGTCATTCAAGTTCTCAGCCAAGGTTGGGTGAGTGAAGATTTGTTTTGTGAAGTAAGTGTAAGGAATCTTGTTGTCCATGGCAACAGTGATAATGTTGATGATTTCTTGAGAACCTTCTGAGAAGATGCTTGCTCCAAGAATTTCTTTTGTTTCAGTATTGACAACAGCTTTGAAGGCTCCGCGAAGGTCTCCATTTACGTGACCACGAGGCATTGCTGCAACAGGGATTTCCTTCACTGCGTATGGAAGTTTCAAATCAGCTGCTTGGCTTTCAGTCAAACCAACTTGTGAAAGTGCAGGTGTGATGAACATAGTGTTTGGTACATTGAGACGGTCTTCAAGAGTGTAGCTGCCATCACCAACAAGGTAGCTGTAGACAACACGGAAGTCATCAAGTGAGATGTAGGTAAATTGAGGTCCACCGTTGACGTCTCCAACTGCGAAGATACCAGGAACGTTTGTTTGACAGTGTTTGTCAACCTTGATAGCCCCACGTTCCGTTAGTTCAATATCGGTATTCTCAAGTTGAAGTGGTTCTACGTTTGGTTTACGTCCAGTTGCATAGAGAAGGGCGTCGAAACGGTAAGTTTCGTTTTCAGTTACGACGAGAACTTGGTCACCGTCGTTTTTGATTTCAGTAGTATGGATGTTTTGAAGCAATTCAATACCGTCTTCTTCCATGTATTGTTTAGCAAGAGCTGCGATGGAAGGTTCTGCACGAGGAAGGAATGTATCCAAGGCATCTAGGACTGTGACTTTGCTACCAAGTTTGTTGTAGAGTCCAGCAAATTCAAGACCGATGTTTCCACCACCAAGGACTCCAAGTTTTTCAGGCAATTTGTCCAAGTTTTGGATACCTGTTGAGTCAAAGACATTTTTACTTGTAGCAAGTCCAGGAATTGGCAAGACGTTTGAAACAGCACCGGTATTGATAACGATAGTTTCAGCAGTCAGTTCTTGTTTTTCGTCACCAGCCTGGATCTCGATCACCTTATTTGACACGAAATGTGCCTCTGCATCAATGACATCAACGCCATTATCGGCCAACATTTTATAATTTTTAGCGTTAAGACGACCAGTCACCGCACCACGCTCTTTCATGGTATCGTCAAATGACCAGCCCTTTTCAGCCGCTACAATCATAGTCTTGGTTGGGATACAAGCAATATTAATGCAAGTACCACCATACATCGCTTTACTGCGCTCGATGACAGCAACTTTTTTTCCAGCCGCATTCATCTTAGCAGCCAAAGTCTTACCGGCTTTACCAAATCCAATGACAATTAAATCGTATGTTAACATTTTTAAATCCTCCTATTTGATTTAATTCTAGCACAAGAAAAAAACTTTTGCACAAATCTGCTACGGGAAAAAATATTGGACTAAAATAGTCTAACGAAAGCTTTCGGGAATCAAGTTCAAAAAATAGAAAAATCGTTTACATGATTTTCCTTAAAGATTCTACTATCTTTTGCCCCGCTCTTGTGTTATACTAGATAAGTTGCAAAGAAACCAGTACTTTTCTTTCGTGGAAAAGAAGCAACACGGTATCTCATTTTTAGATAAAGATACGTCATGAAAAGAAAAGTATATACTACGCGCTATAGGATGGCTTCGCACCATCTTTAGAAAGAAGAAAAACGTGAAATTTAATGAATTTAACTTGTCTGCTGATTTGCTAGCAGAGATTGAAAAAGCTGGATTTGTAGAAGCAAGTCCCATCCAAGAGCAGACCATTCCCTTGGCTCTCGAAGGAAAAGACGTTATCGGTCAAGCTCAGACTGGTACAGGAAAAACCGCAGCCTTTGGCTTGCCAACCCTTGAAAAAATCCGTACAGAAGAAGCGACCATCCAAGCCTTGGTCATCGCTCCAACTCGTGAACTCGCTGTCCAAAGTCAAGAGGAACTTTTCCGCTTTGGTCGTAGTAAGGGAGTGAAAGTTCGCTCAGTTTACGGTGGTTCCAGCATTGAAAAACAAATCAAGGCCCTTAAATCGGGTGCCCACATCGTGGTAGGAACACCAGGACGTCTCTTAGACTTGATTAAACGCAAGGCCTTGAAATTACAAGATATTGAAACTCTTATCCTTGACGAAGCGGATGAAATGCTCAACATGGGCTTCCTTGAAGACATTGAAGCCATTATCTCTCGTGCTCCTGCAAATCGTCACACCTTGCTCTTTTCAGCAACCATGCCAGATGCTATCAAACGTATTGGCGTTCAGTTTATGAAAGAACCTGAGCATGTCAAGATTGCTGCTAAAGAATTGACAACAGAGCTAGTGGATCAGTACTATATCCGTGTCAAGGAACAAGAAAAATTTGACACCATGACACGTCTCATGGATGTAGAACAACCAGAACTTGCTATTGTATTTGGTCGTACCAAACGCCGTGTAGATGAATTGACTCGTGGTCTTAAAATCCGTGGCTTCCGTGCAGAAGGGATTCATGGAGATTTGGACCAAAATAAACGTCTCCGCGTCCTTCGTGATTTTAAAAATGGGAACCTTGATGTTCTAGTTGCGACGGACGTAGCAGCGCGTGGTTTGGATATTTCAGGTGTGACCCATGTCTACAACTACGATATTCCACAAGATCCTGAAAGTTATGTTCACCGTATCGGTCGTACAGGTCGTGCTGGTAAGTCAGGTCAGTCTATTACTTTCGTAGCACCAAATGAAATGGGTTATCTCCAAATCATCGAAAACTTGACTAAGAAACGTATGAAAGGTCTCAAACCTGCTAGTGCAGACGAAGCCTTCCAAGCTAAAAAGCAAGTCGCCCTCAAGAAAATCGAACGCGATTTTGCGGATGAAACTATTCGTGGGAACTTTGAGAAATTTGCTAAAGATGCTCGTAAGTTAGCTGCCGAATTTAGTCCAGAAGAACTGGCTATGTATATCTTGAGCCTGACAGTCCAAGATCCAGACAGCCTTCCTGAAGTGGAGATTGCGCGTGAAAAACCACTGCCATTTAAACCATCTGGAAACGGACGTTCTGGAAGTAATCGTGGACGCGACAATCGTCGAGGTGATAACCGTCGTGGTGGTCGCCGTGATGACTTCAAGAAAGGTAGTCGTGGAGACGACCGTTTTGATAAAGACAGACGTTACCGTAATAAAGACAATAAAAAACCTCGCAACACTTCAAGCGAAAAGAAAACCGGCTTTGTTATTCGTAACAAAGGAGACAAATAGAAAAAAGCGATTCACAGTGTGAATCGCTTTTATATATAAGGAGACCGATAGTAAAAGAAGATGTATAAAAGTAAAGGTGAGATGGGAAGGGGAACTTTAATCCATCTTCTTATAATAATATTATATAAAAATCAAAACAGAATGTCAATAAAAAATTGCTATTTTTATAAAATATTTTTGCTTTTAAAAATTGCAATTCAATAAGCAATTTTCAGATAATTATTGAAATAAAGACTTTTCTATGTTATAATGGAAGCGATTATATGCGAGGTAAAAAATGGCACATTTATTAGAAAAAACAAGAAAAATTACATCAATTTTAAAACGCTCTGAAGAGCAGATGCAGGATGAACTTCCATACAATGCCATTACACGTCAACTAGCAGACATTATTGATTGCAATGCCTGCATTGTCAATAGCAAGGGTCGTCTTTTGGGCTACTTTATGCGCTATAAAACTAATACAGACCGTGTAGAGCAGTTTTTCCAAACCAAGACGTTCCCAGATGACTATGTACAAGGGGCAAACATGATCTATGATACAGAAGCCAATCTTCCTGTTGAACATGATTTGACTATTTTTCCTGTAGAGAGCCGTGCGGATTTTCCAGATGGTTTGACAACCATTGCTCCCATTCATGTATCAGGGATTCGCCTCGGTTCCTTGATCATTTGGCGTAATGACAAGAAATTTGAAGATGAGGATTTGATTCTTGTTGAGATTGCGAGCACGGTTGTGGGGATTCAACTCTTGAACTTCCAACGTGAAGAAGATGAGAAAAATATTCGTCGCCGTACTGCTGTAACTATGGCAGTCAATACCCTCTCCTACTCAGAACTTCGTGCTGTTTCAGCTATTTTATCTGAGCTAAATGGAAATGAAGGACAATTGACTGCATCTGTCATTGCAGACCGTATTGGTATTACGCGCTCAGTGATCGTCAATGCTCTCCGTAAGCTAGAGTCGGCAGGAATTATTGAAAGCCGTTCACTAGGAATGAAGGGAACATATCTCAAGGTATTGATTTCAGATATCTTTGAGGAAGTGAAAAAGAGGGACTACTAATGACAAAGGCTTTAATCTCAATTGACTATACAGAGGATTTTGTAGCAGATCATGGAAAATTGACAGCAGGTGCTCCTGCTCAAGCCATATCAGAGGCGATTGCTCAGGTGACCAGACTGGCTTTTGAACGTGGGGACTATATCTTTTTCACCATTGATGCTCATGAAGAGAAGGATACATTCCACCCAGAAAGCAAGCTCTTTCCACCGCATAACATCATCGGAACTAGTGGTCGTAATCTCTATGGTCCCCTAGCTGACTTTTATGCTGAACATGAGGGGGATAGCCGTGTCTTTTGGATGGACAAGCGTCACTATTCAGTATTTTCAGGAACGGACCTAGATATCCGTTTGCGAGAACGTCGAGTTGATACAGTCATCCTAACTGGAGTCCTGACTGATATTTGTGTTCTTCATACGGCTATTGATGCTTATAATCTAGGTTATCAAATCGAGATTGTCAAGCCTGCGGTTTCCTCCATCTGGCCAGAAAATCATCAGTTTGCTCTTGGACATTTTAAGAATACTCTGGGAGCCAAATTGCTGTATGAAAATCTGTCTGAAATTAAAGAATGATTCCCTTGGAAAAATGAAAAAAATCTGAAAAAAGTGTTGACAAAGATTTTGAAAGTTGATATACTAGTAAAGTAATCGACGCGGGGATGGCGGAATTGGCAGACGCGCAGGACTAAGGATCCTGTGACCGCTTTAGGTCGTGAGGGTTCAAGTCCCTCTCTCCGCATAGGATAAGAGTTAGCTTTGGCTAGCTCTTTTTGTTTTCCAAAGAAGGCTAGAGGCTACGTTTCGTATATCGAAAAATATTGGTATCAAGAACTGTTCATTCTATCAAGAATATCTTCAAATACTAATCAGAAAGATGTGACTATCATTTTTAAAATGAAGTAGATTTTTGATTGGTACTATTCCACATTATATAAGAAGGAAAGTTAGCACTTGCTAGATTTCTTTATTTTTTCAAAAAGTAAATCGAAAAATTTTTTTGATTTCATAAACATTTCATATTTGGATTTTATAATAGTCTTACAAATATGGAGGTGACAAATGAATCCAATCCAAAGAGCTTGGGCTTATGTCAGCAGAAAACGACTGAGAAGTTTTATTTTATTTCTGATTTTATTTGTCCTTTTAGCAGGAATTTCAGCCTGTTTGACTCTGATGAAGTCCAACAAAACAGTGGAAAGCAATCTTTACAAATCACTCAATACATCTTTTTCTATCAAAAAGATAGAGAATGGTCAGACTTTCAAGTTGTCAGACCTAGCATCCGTGAGCAAGATTAAGGGACTGGAAAATGTTTCTCCTGAACTCGAGACGGTCGCAAAACTGAAAGACAAGGAAGCAGTGAGTGGTGAGCAGAGCGTGGAGCGAGATGATTTGTCAGCTGCAGATAAGAACTTGGTCAGCTTAACAGCTCTTGAGGATTCATCCAAGGATGTAACCTTTACTAGCTCGGCTTTCAATCTAAAAGAAGGGCGACACCTTCAAAAAGGAGATTCCAAGAAAATCCTCATTCACGAAGAGTTGGCTAAGAAGAACTCTCTTTCGCTTCATGACAAGATTCACTTGGACGCTGGTCAGTCTGAAGCTGGAAAAGGACAAACAGTTGAGTTTGAGATTGTCGGAATCTTTTCTGGTAAAAAACAAGAAAAGTTCACAGGCTTGTCTTCTGACTTCAGTGAAAACCAGGTCTTTACAGACTATGAAAGTAGCCAAACCCTTTTGGGAAACAGTGAACCTCAAGTCAGTGCAGCACGCTTCTATGTAGAAAATCCTAAGGAAATGGACGGACTCATGAAGCAGGTGGAAAATTTGGCCTTGGAAAATCAAGGATATCAAGTCGAAAAGGAAAACAAGGCCTTTGAACAAATCAAAGACTCAGTAGCAACCTTCCAAACCTTCCTAACCATCTTCCTTTATGGGATGTTGATAGCTGGAGCTGGAGCCTTAATTTTGGTCTTGTCTCTCTGGTTGAGAGAAAGGGTCTACGAAGTGGGGATTCTTCTGGCGCTTGGAAAAGGCAAGAGTTCGATCTTCCTCCAGTTCTGTTTAGAGGTAGTTTTGGTATCACTTGGAGCTTTGCTTCCATCCTTTATCGCTGGAAATGCCATCACATCCTATCTACTCCAAACTGTACTAGCCAGTGGAGATCAGGCAAGCTTACAGGACACGCTGGCCAAAGCAAGTGGTCTATCAACCAGTCTCCTATCCTTTGCAGAATCCTATGTTTTTCTGCTCCTAATTAGTTGCTTGTCTGTAGCCCTTTGTTTCGTATTCTTATTTAGAAAATCGCCGAAAGAAATTTTATCATCTATTAGTTAAGAAGGAGAAATCATGACTTTATTACAATTGC
>CAJPRB010000037.1:0-13084 GCA_905372925.1 uncultured Streptococcus sp. | reverse complement strand
AAACCAGTTTTGGGAACTAGAGGACGACTGCGTGCTAAACAACGGTGTCGAAATCGAGTTGATTTATCGTTCACTGGAGTCGTTTGAGCAAGAACTAAACTCAACTGTTTTTCAGCATCAAGCCCAAAACGCCTATACAACCTGTATGTGGCACAATCTACTCCACAGCAAAATCCTATACGATCCAAATGGACGCTATGCTTCTCTCCAAAAGACTTACCATATTCCCTATCCTCAGAAGCTCAAAAAGCATATCATTGAAAGGCAACTCCTT
Source organism: uncultured Streptococcus sp. (assembly GCA_905372925.1). GTDB lineage: Bacteria > Bacillota > Bacilli > Lactobacillales > Streptococcaceae > Streptococcus. The sequence continues at coordinate 12,810 of CAJPRB010000037.1, read as the reverse complement.
TTGCTAGAACAAGCCATGCCTGCCTTCTCTCACCAAATAGAAAAAGCTATCAAACGCCAAGATCTTCTTAGCATGAATCATCGTACAAGTGAATTTTTTGCTTCCTACTTTGACTTGCTGTTTGCCCTCAATGAGCAAACTCATCCAGGTGAAAAACGAATGCTCGACTATGCTAAGAACAATTGCGCTCTCCTCCCTAAACAATTTGAAGAAACTATTCGCGACTATTTCCAACTACTCTACCAACCGCAACAAGGAAAGCAAGCGGTCGTAACCTTACAAACTATCCTAAAACAACTAAAAGCCATTTTGCCATAAGCAAAATCGAACAATAATGACTACATGAATTTTTAAAAAAATCTCCTAACGGAGATTTTTTTCATATATTACCATAGAACACCTCTATAAGAGAAAATCAGAGCTAAAATCAACAAAACATAGAAGGCGATAAAAAGCCATTTTATCTTCACACATAGGGCAATATATTCTCTGATAAAGGCTGATGGGATATAGTAGGCGGCAGTACGGCAACCAAGGCCATCTCCCTTCATCCCAATACGGCGAGCATAGGTACTGGTACGAAAAACATGATAGTCATTGGTCACAAAGAGAAAACGTGGATTTGCTACCAGTTTCTCACCCATTTCTTTTGAGAAGAGAAGATTCTCATAAGTCGTTGTCGAGTCTTCCTCTAGGAGAATGGCTTCTCTCGGAATATCCGTCTCTTCCAATAAATAGTCGCAAATCGCCTGGGCTTCAGAAATCTTCTCATCCCCACCTTGACCTCCGCTAGCGATGATTTTAACGTTGGGATTGGACGATTGACGATAAGCCTCTACTGCCTTATCAATGCGACTCTTAAGTAAGAGAGTTACTTTTTCTCCATTCAACAAGCCTGCTCCGTGAATGATGATAAAATCATAATGTTTTTTCTTAGGAATAAAAAGATACAGAATAGAATAAAGTAGAAATCCTGCAAAGGCAAAACCAAAAATCAAATACGAATAAATCAAAAAGAAAAAGATAATATTCACTAGATGATTGGTGTAGAACAAGCCATTGGTATCGCTCACTCGAATCGCCATGATCACAAAAAAGAATAGAATCACGCAGCCTAATCCTAGAGACAAATAATTTGCCTTGGACTTCCCTTCTTTTTTCAATAACACAAATCCATTATAAATAAGGAAAAAACCACTTAGAAAAACTATAAAAGGCAGCAGAAGAAAAATCCCTGCAAAGAAAACCATGTGCACTTCTTTCTGCCCAGCTTCGTAAAAAAGATTGGCAATGGACATATAAGAAAAGAGCAGAGACAAAAGCAAGAGAGCTGGATTCCAGAGACTGCGATTGTCCCTTAAAAACGAAACGAGAAAAAGTAGGACAAAAAATCCTGTGATAAAGTACATAGTCTCCTCCTTTGATGACTACATTGTACCATAATTATAGCAATAGAAAAAGAGGACTCCAGCCCTCTTACTTAATCATTTTATCTTGAGTTTCAGCTACAACCTGAGCCAGACTCGTCTGACGAAGTTGGTTTTCCATCGCTTCTTGGATATCCAGCAATTTTTGATCCAAAACTTCATGGATATTTGCCCCTACTGGACAGTTAGGGTTGGGATTATCATGGAAACTAAAGAGTTTACCAGATTTTCCTAAACATTCAACAGCCTGATAAACATCAAAAAGGCTGATATCTTGGAGGGCTTTGATAATCTCGGTACCGCCCGTCCCACGCGCAACTGATATCAGCTCAGCTTTTTTGAGTTGCGACAAAGTCTTACGGATAATGACTGGGTTGACCCCAACACTGGCTGCGAGAAAATCACTGGTCACTTTGCTCTCTTGACTCTTGATGGCAATGATGATTAGCATATGCGTCGCAATCGTAAATCGACTTGAAATTTGCATCTTCTTCTCCTTTCACATCCTATCTGATACTCATTATACCCTTTTACGTTGTAATGTCAATTATTACCACTATCCAGCCATGCATCCAACTCGGCATCATGCCCCTGTTCTTGGGCAATTTCATACAGAAGTTCCTGGTTATGAGTATGGTGAATCCCATTTACCAAACTTTCATAGTAGACCTGAAAATAAGGGAGCTTTAAATCCTTAGCCAACTGCAATTCAGCTTCTACATCATAATCCACACGACGAAAATCAACATCAGACAAACCTGCTTCATCAAACTCTAAAATCATATACTGAGCCCTCAGGTCCTTACGCAACTTCGCATCTAGAAAGAAAGGTTGGCCAATGGAACCTGGATTAAGAATCAACTGTCCATCACTTCCATAACGAAGCAACTGTTGATGAATATGGCCATATACTGCGATAGAAGCATGTGGCTCCGTCACCAATCTATCAAAATCTTCTTGTTTTCCCGTATGAATCAACTCCCTTCCCCAGTTTTTATCAGGAAGATGGTGAGTGATTCCTACCGTTAAATCACCAAACTGACGATGAACTTGCATAGGTTGATTGTGGAGGTCTTCGATTTCTTCAGGGCTGACCTCCTCTAAGATGTACTGACTTTGGCGCAGGAGATAACGATGGCTCGCTTTTGTAGGATCTAACTTGCGATGCAGACCTCGCCAGAGACTATTCTCCCAATTTCCCAGCACTCTTACAGTGATAGGCAAACTTGCTAAGAGATCCAAGATCCTTCTACGTCCTGTTCCAGGCATGAGAATATCTCCCAAAAGCCAGTACTCGTCTACCTCTGCCGCTCTTGCATCAGCCAAAACAGCTTCCAAAGCTGTCGTATTTCCATGTATGTCTGAAAGAACTGCTATTTTGGTCATTCTTTCTCCTTACCCTTTTACTTCTTTTGTTAGTATTATAACAGAAAACACTCGAAAAGATCACTATCACTGATCACTGGATTAAATTGTAAGAGCTTTTAAATCGTGCTATAATATAAGTAGAGATTTCCCCTTCATTTAGGATTATGTGGTCTACAATATCTCTCATTTTTTTCCAGATTGGAGGACTATTGCCATGCGGAATTATCTTAAGTATATCCCATACTACCTTATTACTTTCTTTTTTTACTGGCCACTCTATGAGCTATTCTCACTACTCATCTCTGACCCATATACACTGAAGGGACTGTACATTTACAACATCATCCTCTTTTCACCTCTGGTAACCTTTATCGTATCGCTACTTTATAGCTATCGATTTCATTTCTCACTTTGGTGGCTACTCGGTATTGGTCTGCTCTTTTGCTTTACCATCATCACCTTTGGCGAATTCATCCTGCTTTACTTCTTAGCCTATGAACTCTTTGCCCTACTTGGGTTGGCTGCTGGTGTGGGGATCAAGCATGTCTTCCAGCGAGAGAAAAATAAAAAAATTATACAAAAACCTTGAAAATTCTCGCAATCATGCTATAATAATGCATAGAGACAAGTCACTTAGTCCCTTTCTACTAGAGAGTGCGTGGTTGCTGGAAACGCATAGAAAGCCTAAACTGATACTACTCTACTGACTTTTATGCAAACATAAAACGGTGGCTACGTTAAAGCCAATCAGAGGTGTCCCTCTTTTTTGAGGAACATGAATGAAGGTGGAACCACGTTGCGACGTCCTTTTGAGGATGTCGTTTTTATTTTGTCAGAAGGAGGAAGAATGATGCTTTATATGATTGGCGGATCGCCTTGTAGTGGAAAGTCAACAATTGCCTCACTTCTTGCTAGACAGTATCAACTACTTCATATCAAACTGGATGATTTGGTAGAAAAGATGATGAGTCAAGCAAGTGAAGACTCACAGCCAATTTGCCTTCTTAGGCAGGATAGAAATCCAGAACAAATCTGGATGAGAAATCCAGAAGAGATGGCAGATGAAGAATGGCGCTTTTATGAAGAGATTTTTCCTTATGTAAAATCTTACTTGATAAAAAATCAAAACAGACCTCTCTTGGTGGAGGGAGCAGGACTTTTGCCTCACTTGGTAAAGAAGCTTGAATGTCCAGCATCTTCCTATCTATGCTTGACTCCGACAGCTGATTTTCAAAAAAAGCATTATATACAGAGAGAATGGGTTCCTTATGTCTTAGAGGGTACAACCAACCCCGAGCAAGCTTTTGAAAACTGGATGCAACGAGACATTCTTTTTGCTCAAATGGTTCGTAAGGAAGCGGTGAGATTAGGCTATCCTAGCCTCGTAACAGATGGTAGTCAATCAGAGAATCAGACTGCGGAAGAAGTTGCTCGGCTCTTAAAATTGTCCAACAAAAATAGAATAAATATTTAAGGAGAAAACCATGATTAAGATTACTTTCCCAGATGGCGCTGTTCGTGAATTCGAATCTGGCGTGACAACTTTTGAAATTGCCCAATCTATCAGCAATTCCCTAGCGAAAAAAGCCTTGGCTGGTAAATTCAACGGCAAACTCATCGACACGACTCGTGCTATCACTGTAGATGGAAGCATCGAAATCGTGACACCTGATCACGAAGATGCCCTTCCGATCTTGCGTCACTCAGCTGCCCACTTGTTTGCCCAAGCAGCTCGTCGCCTCTTCCCAGACATTCACTTGGGAGTTGGTCCAGCTATCGAAGATGGTTTCTACTATGATACGGACAATCAGGCTGGTCAAATCTCCAACGAAGACCTTCCTCGTATCGAAGAAGAAATGCAAAAAATCGTCAAAGAAAACTTCCCATCAATCCGTGAAGAAGTGACGAAAGACGAGGCACGTGAAATCTTCAAAAACGACCCTTACAAGTTGGAATTGATTGAAGAACACTCTGAGGACGAAGGCGGTTTGACTATCTACCGTCAGGGTGAATATGTAGACCTTTGCCGTGGCCCGCACGTCCCATCAACAGGTCGTATCCAAATCTTCCACCTTCTCCATGTGGCTGGTGCTTACTGGCGTGGAAATAGTGACAATGCTATGATGCAACGGATCTACGGTACAGCTTGGTTTGACAAGAAAGACTTGAAAAACTACCTTCAAATGCGTGAAGAAGCTAAAGAACGTGACCATCGTAAACTTGGTAAAGAGCTTGACCTCTTCATGATTTCACAAGAAGTCGGACAAGGGCTTCCATTCTGGTTACCAAATGGTGCGACTATACGTCGTGAATTGGAACGCTACATCGTCGACAAAGAGTTGGCTTCTGGCTACCAACACGTTTACACTCCACCACTTGCTTCTGTTGAACTCTACAAGACTTCTGGTCACTGGGATCATTACCAAGAAGACATGTTCCCAACTATGGACATGGGTGACGGGGAAGAATTTGTCCTTCGTCCAATGAACTGCCCACACCACATCCAAGTCTTCAAACACCATGTTCACTCTTACCGTGAATTGCCAATCCGTATCGCTGAAATCGGTATGATGCACCGCTACGAGAAATCTGGTGCCCTCACTGGTCTTCAACGTGTACGTGAAATGTCCCTCAACGACGGTCACCTCTTTGTAACTCCTGAACAAATCCAAGAAGAATTCCAACGTGCCCTTCAGTTGATTATCGATGTTTATGAAGACTTCAACTTGACTGAATACCGCTTCCGTCTCTCTCTTCGTGACCCTCAAGATACTCACAAGTACTTTGATAACGATGAGATGTGGGAAAATGCCCAAACTATGCTTCGTGCAGCTCTTGATGAAATGGGTGTTGACTACTTTGAAGCTGAAGGTGAAGCAGCCTTCTACGGACCAAAATTGGATATCCAAGTTAAGACAGCTCTCGGAAAAGAAGAAACCCTTTCGACTATCCAGCTTGACTTCTTGCTTCCAGAACGCTTCGACCTCAAATACATCGGAGCTGATGGTGAAGAGCACCGTCCAGTTATGATTCACCGTGGGGTTATCTCAACCATGGAACGCTTCACAGCTATCTTGATTGAAAACTACAAGGGTGCCTTCCCAACATGGCTGGCACCACACCAAGTAACCCTCATCCCAGTTTCTAACGAAAAACACGTGGACTACGCTTGGGAAGTGGCTAAGAAACTCCGTGACCGTGGTGTCCGTGCAGACGTGGATGAGCGCAATGAAAAAATGCAGTTCAAGATCCGTGCTTCTCAAACCAGCAAGATTCCTTACCAATTGATCGTTGGTGATAAGGAAATGGAAGACGGAACTGTCAACGTTCGTCGCTATGGACAAAAAGAAACCAACACTGTCCCAGTTGATGACTTTGTTCAAGCTATCCTAGCTGATATCGCCAACAAATCACGCGTTGAGAAATAAAACGATCACTGTATGAGAAACATTTTTCAGTAAGAAAAAGCAACAACCGAAATAGTTGTTGCTTTTTTTATTTTATTTAACCTGAGCTAGTAGTGATTGGTTAAACCACCACACAAAATTTGCTTTCATGAGTTGGATAAGGTCAATATCCTCATTCCTTGTCTGCTTCCTTTTCTTTTACGAGATCTTTTTGTGAATCCTTTTCAGAGAGTTTTTGATCGATATACTTGTTAATGGTTTCATAAAATTCCTTGGTCGTATCACTGTCTAATTTTGTCGAATTATGGACTTGATTGACTTTCAATTCAACAGATTGAATACCGTAAGAGGCTTGTTTTTGGTGGAGCGTTTCTAATTCTTCGTCTGAAATCGGATCTCCAACAACCGTCAAGACCAATTCATTATTCCTTGACTTGTAGACTTGATTAATGACCGTGTGATTGGCGAACTCTTTTGCTATAAACTGTTTGATTCCTTCTTTTCGGGCTTGTTCTATCGACAGAGTGACTGCTGAATAACTGGCTGGAAGAACCAATAATACAATCAAGGATGTCAAGCCAATTTTCATTTTAATGTTTAGCTCTTTAAATGAACTTAAGGGAGATTTCCTCATCAAAATTCTTGTTCCAACAATATTTGTTAACATGATGAAGACACAGTTGATCAAGAAAAGATAGAGAGCCCCGAATAAAAATCGTACATTTCCATTAGCTAAACCATAACCTGCAGTACAGATAGGTGGCATCAGAGCTGTTGCAATAGCTACTCCTGGCACGATATTGTTTGCTTCTTTTTTCCTTGAACCAATTACGCCTGCTATCCCACCAGCAATAGCAATGAGAACATCCCAAATGGTTGGAGAGGTTCGTGCAATCAATTCGCTACTTGCATAAGATAAGGGAGAAATCCAGAAATACAGAGTCGAAACAAGCAAGCTGACCAATACTTGAGTAAATAAAACCTCTAAAGATTGCTTGATTAAACGCGTATCAAAAATAGCTAAACCGAATCCTAGTCCAACAATCGATGTCATAAGAGGGGAAATCAACATGGCTCCAATAATGACAGCTGTTGAATTCATATTTAGACCTATAGAGGCAATAAAAATCGCACACATCAAAATCACTATATCTCTTAATCGAACATGAAGATCATCATATAATTTCTCACGGTATTCACGTGTTGAATAATTTCCGGTCATTGGTTACTCCTTTTATTTCATATAATCTTGTTTCTGCTTGGATGATGGCAGAGAGACTTCTTTTCAATCTTACATATTTTTAATTCTCACCTGTTATTTTTTTGAAAATTATCTTTTAAGCATCCGTCAGTCTATCCTTAACATTATATCAAAAATTTTACAGTCTTTCTCTGAAGAAATATATCAATTGAACAGATAGAGAAGGAAGAAACTTTTGTTTCCTTATACGAAAAAGAAAAAAAATGGTATCTCCTCTGAAAGAAGATGCCGTTTTAATCTTTAAACAAGATTGGTGTGTTCGACAATCCATTGCTTCATTTTTATTTTCAATCAGAAGCCATAGATCCCAAACGTGATGATGGTTAGAAGAAACCCCTTGATCCAGTTGCCGAACAGTTGTGCTCCAGTCCCGTCAAAGTATAGACGTTGCTCATCCACTACCGTGTGTTTGGTTTTCAATTTTGCATCATGCAAACCGCCCAAGATGTTGCGATCCCCAAGGTAAGCCTGAAAATTATGGCTACTAAGATAGAGTATCCAATATAATCTAGGATTCCTCCGTCAAAATAACTTTCTTTCATTTTTGCCTCTTTTATTTTTTGACTATATTCTAGTCGTTTCCTAGTGTAACATTTTTTACATCTGGACAATCTTACGGTAACTTCTAGACATTATCATGAAAATAGAGATATAGACTAGAACAAAAATTCCACAGATGGATAAGGTCATCATCAACTATGCTCACTCAATCATCAGATTCCTATTGGAAAACTTGATGCGTACTGTTGTTCCTTTTCCAACCTCAGACTCGATGCGAATCTGGTGGCCCAGTTCTTCAGAAATTTTCTTAGATAAGTAAAGACCAAGGCCAGATGACTGCTGAGTCAAACGACCATTGTAGCCTGAAAAGCCACGTTCAAAGACTCGAAGGACATCACTGTTTTTTATCCCGATTCCCGTATCCTTGATACAGAGCTCCTGACCTTCCATATAAATCTCTAGCCCACCTTCCTTGGTGTATTTGAGACTGTTTGAGAGGATTTGTTCAATGACGACCAACAGCCATTTCTTATCAGTCACGATGATTTTGTCAAGGTCATGGAGATTGAGCGCCAGTCCTTTTTGGATAAAGAAAAGGGCATATTTGCGAACCACTTCCTTCACCGGATCCTCCACTTGAACCTTTTCAAATACCAAGTCATCGTGGAAGCTCTCCAAACGAAGATACTGCAACACCAGATTGGTATAGGAGTCAATCTTAAAGATTTCCTGTTCCAGTTGCTGCTTGACCTCACGATCAGAGACTTCTGCTACCAAGAGACGACTCGCTGCAATGGGGGTCTTGATCTGATGAACCCACAAGGTGTAGTAGTCCAGCAAATCCGTCAGCTTGCTCTGCGCTTCCGACTTCTTTTGATACAATTCAGATTCACGCTCTTCGAGCTTTTCTACTAGCGCACATTCCAGAGGAGACTTAGGGTCTCTCTCAGTATAGAGTACTTCCTGACGGTAAACCTGAGCTTCTGCAAATATATCCCAAGCCAAAAATAAGAAGGTCACAAAACTACTGAGCAGAAAGAAATAAAGAAAATAAGTTCCTAGACTAGCAAATAAAAACTGAAAGAGAAGGACGAGAAAGCCTAATGAAAAAATATAGGTAAAAACGCGACTGCGAGAACGCAGATAGGCTAGAAAAAATGATTTCCAATCAAGCATGTTTCAGTCCGTATCCTATTCCTTTCTTGGTTTCAATAAAGCCTACTAAGCCTTGCTCCTCCAACTTTTTACGCAAGCGAGCAACGTTGACAGATAAGGTGTTATCATCGATGAAAAAGTCGCTATTCCAGAGTTCTCTCATCAAGTCATCACGCGCCACGATATTGCCAGCATGTTCAAACAAGACCCGCAAAATTTGAAATTCATTCTTGGTCAAACTCAGGACTTCCCCCTGATAGTGCAGGTCCATAGACTTGGTATTGAGGATCACACCCGCATACTCCAGAAGACTTTCATCCCGCCCAAATTCATAGGAACGGCGCAACAAACCCTGAACCTTGGCAAGGAGCACCTGCTGGTCAAAAGGTTTGGTCACAAAGTCATCTGCTCCCATATTGATCGCCATGACGATATCCATCGCCTGGTCTCTTGAAGACAGAAACATGATAGGTACCTTGGAAATTTTACGAATCTCCTGGCACCAGTGATAACCATTAAAGAGTGGCAAACCGATATCCATGAGGATCAAATGAGGCTCCGACTGAACAAAAAGGCTCAATACTTCCATAAAGTCTTCTACCAAAACGACTTGAAATCCCCACTCAGAGAGCAGTTTTCCCAATTGTTGTCGAATAACTTGGTCATCTTCTACTAGTAAAATCTTGTGCATGCGCTCCTCCTTTGCTCTTGTTCAAACTATAAAAAACCTTAATAAAAAATCTATGAATTAGTAACTCAACTATTTGGCTATTTATCTTTCAAATCCAGATTCGGAAACGAAAGCTAAATAGAAAACAATCCCACTGATATCATACCTTATTTTTAACTATAGTTCCAGCCTTATCCTATATTTCCCATTTTGTGCTCATTTTGTTAGCGTTTCTTTAACTTATTTAATAGATCTAGCCTTCTTATTGACAAGCTAGCCATGATTTGTTAGAATATGAATGAACAAATCGATTTATTCATTCACAAAACAAAGGAGGCTAAATCATATTGGACAAAAAACAAGCTTTAAAGACAGCAGCCTATGAAGTTTTTTCGAAAAAAGGTTACAAGGCAACAGGAATTTCAGAAATTGCTAGGCAAGCTGGTGTTGCAGTTGGTTCTTTTTATAACTATTACGAGAGTAAAGAAGCCATTTTTCTAGACATCTATATAGATGAAAACAACCGTGTTCGCCAAGCTATGATCGAAGAACTGGATTGGGAAATTGATATGACCGACCTCATTGGTCAACTCTTTGCTCAGTCCAGAACTCTCGTTTCTTCCAATAAAATCCTTGCAGAATGGTACAATCCTGCCATCGCAGATGAGTTGCACAGCTACTATTCCTCGGAAGAAGGCAAAGTCGCAAATCCTTTTCATCAGTTTCTAGTTAAAACTTTTACAAATCGTATGCAGGCTGAAGGATACTCGCCAGAAAAGATTCAAGATATTTTACAGGTTTATAATCTGTTTTACTATATGGATATGCATATCACGGAAAAAGATTTTCCAGATATTGGCAAGACCGTTGAAATACTTGCAACCAACTTCATTAAAGGAGTTCTAAAATAAAGAATGGATTTCTTTATTTTTTGAAAAGGCATGAATGAATTATTTTCTAGTTCATTCATAAAATTAAGAATAGGAGTCATAAAAAATGAAAAGAGGTAAAAAAATGTTTATTATCATTCTATCAACACTTGGATTACTAGCCCTTCTAACTTGGGGTGCCATCGCCTATCTTGGACGAAGCCAGACATTATCGATAAAATCCATCGAAAATCCCACCGAAGATCTGTATTTAATTCATATCACAAAGCCGAGTCATCAAGTCTGGAAAGCTGGAGCTTATGCTAAGTTCACACTCCCTGATACCTCGTCCGCTTCTAGGAAAAACGAAGCTAAGGGTGAGCAGACCAGTCGATGGCTAACCATTGCCTCCACACCTGATGAAGATGAAATCCTCATTTTAACCCATAATAGTGGTAGCAACTTTAAGGAAACCTTGACACATTTACCGGCTGGCAGTGAGATTGAGATGAGTTGGCTGGATTCCTCTTTGACCGTTAAAGATACGAATCAGCCACTAGTTTGCTTTGCATCTGATGTCGGTATTTCTGCTCTACGCCCGCTTGTCAAAGAATGGGCTGGTAAATGCCCGATTATTCTCAACCATTTTGACAAAGGAGTTACTATTTTCAATAATGAGATGAAAGAACTGGCTCAAAAAACACCGAATTTTACTTATAAAACTAGCGATGAACTTTCTCAAAGTCAAGAATTTTTAAAACGTGCTATTGATGAATACGGCAATCAAGCCAGCTATCTCATCACAGGTCAGCCTGATGATGTAAATGAGATGAAGAATTTTTTAAAGGAAAATGGAATTGATAGCAATAATATCCAAGTTAGCTCGTTTAGAGGTTTGAAATAGGAGCAATCTATCTTCTATGTATTTCAATCAAACCCTACTAGCTAATTCTAGGTAAATGTGATAGGATAAACATAGAGAAAGGAGCTTTTATGGCTAATATTTTTGACTACCTGAATGATGTAGCATACGATTCCTTTTATGACCTCCCCGTGAATGAATTAGATGTTCTTGCCTTGACTGAATTAACCTATCTTGCTTTTGATGATGTAGTTACCCAAGAACCAAAGCGCCTCATAGATCTTGCACCTCAAATCCCTAGAGACACGACGATGTTGACCAATAAAAACCGTCTCCAGTTGTTGGATCAGCTCACTCAACACAAACGGTTTAAAAATTGCAAGCTCTCAGACTTTATCAATGATATCGATCCTGAATTGCAAAAACAGTTTGCAGCCATGACTTATCGTATCAGTCTCGATACTTTTTTGCTTGTTTTTCGTGGGACGGATGATAGTATCATCGGTTGGAAAGAAGATTTCCATATGACCTATATGAAAGAAATCCCAGCTCAAAAACACGCCCTCCAGTATTTACAGGATTTTTTTGCTCAACATCCTAACCAAAAAGTTGTCATAGCAGGACACTCAAAAGGGGGCAATCTAGCTATCTATGCTGCTAGTCAACTCGATCCACTTTTACAAAAAAACATTGTCGCTGTCTATACTTTTGATTCCCCTGGGCTTCACAAGGAACTAACCGAAACACCTGGCTATCAAAACATGATGGAAAGAACGAAAGTATTTATCCCACAAGGTTCTATCATCGGGATGATGCTGGAAATTCCGGACAAAAAAATCGTCGTTCGAAGCACTGCCTTAGGCGGTCTTGCCCAGCATGACACCTTTAGTTGGCAGATTGAAGACAAACACTTTCTCCAACTAGACGAGACCAATAGTGACAGCCAGCAAGTTGATACTACCTTCAAGGAATGGGTTGAGACGGTCCCTGATACGGAACTGCAGCTCTACTTTGACCTCTTTTTTGGAATCATTCTCGATGCAGGCATCTCTTCTATCAACGACCTCTCTTCCTTCAAGGTCATTGAACACATTCACCATCTCTTTGTCCAAGCTCAATCCCTCACTCCTGATGAAAGAGACACCATGGGACGCTTAACCCAACTCTTGATTGACACCCGCTACCAGGCTTGGAAAAATCGTTAAAATAAGAAAGTCAATGAATCACCCGATTCCTTGGCTTTTTTAGAAAAAAGGGTCAGAAAAGTTAGCCTAAATCACAAACCTTGAC
>CAJPRB010000036.1:0-13306 GCA_905372925.1 uncultured Streptococcus sp. | reverse complement strand
AGTTCCTCCGATTTTCTAACTCTATTATAGCACTTTTTGGATAAAATCGTGTATTTTAGTCAATTCTATGCTGTTTTTTCCAAGCTTCAATTCCCCATTTGTGGCTACCACGTTTAAGTTTTTCTATTGCCTCGTCAATAGGAAACCAAGCAATATGATTAAAATCTTCTAATGGTTTTTGTACTTCTTGGAAAGAAGTGGCTTCATAGAGATAAGCTGGATTGTAGTAGTAGGTATCACGGTGACGAGAGTAAAAATACTCATCAGCTTGTCCATAATAGGTTCCGATTTCAGCCGTAAAGCCAAGTTCTTCGATTAATTCTCTCTTCAGTGCCTCTTGATGGTCTTCGCCTGCTTCGATTTCTCCACCTGGCAAGAACCAAGCACCATTAGGAGCTTGAACTAAGACAATTTGTTTTTTTTCTGGATCAGGAATAACTGCGTAAACACCATAGCGGTGCTGGTAGATCACATTTTCTTTTTTTTCACCAAAAGTTGGGTTTGCCATAGAACTTTCCTCATTCTCTAGTATCTTTATTATTATCATAATGGACGAGGGGCAAGCTGTCAAGAATAAACAGTTATTTTAGTAAAAAAGGTGCAGAAATTGATAGACTTCCTGCACCTGTTAGATCGTTTTATTCTTCTTTTTCAGAAGTAATCTCTTCTGTTTTTTCAGTTTTTTTGGCAGATTTGATTTGAATCTTACCATTGCTTGTCATAACGGCCTTGAGGTCTTTCTCACTTGGATTTTCAAGGTAGTAGTCTGTGATAGCATCCTCGATATAGTCTTGAATAGTACGGCGGAGTGGGCGTGCCCCCATTTTTGGATCATAACCTAGATCAACCAACTTTTCCTTGACCTTGTCTGTCACATCGAGGTGGATATTGTTGCTAGAGAGGCGTTTGTTGACATCTGCTAGCATGAGTTCGACGATTTGGAGAAGGTTGTCCTTGCTGAGAGGTTTAAATTCGATGATGCCATCAAAACGATTCATAAACTCTGGACTAAAGAAGTTGCCGAGTTCACCGAGAACAGAGTTGGTTCGACCTTCACGAGCAGCTCCAAAACCAACGCTGGCTTCGGCCTTACCCGTACCGGCATTTGAGGTCATGATAATGATAGCATCCTTAAAGCTAACTGTACGTCCTTGCCCGTCTGTCAAACGACCATCGTCCAAGACTTGAAGGAACATGTGCATCACATCTGGGTGGGCTTTCTCTACTTCATCGAGAAGGATGAGAGAGTAAGGATTGCGACGAACTTTTTCCGTTAACTGACCAGCTTCATCGTAGCCGACATAGCCTGGAGGGGCTCCGACTAACTTAGCCACGCTGTGTTTTTCCATGTATTCACTCATATCAAAGCGAATCATGCTGTCAGCAGAACCAAAGAGTTCAATGGCTAGTTGTTTGGAAAGTTCTGTTTTACCGACACCAGTTGGTCCGACAAAGAGGAAGCTTCCGATTGGGCGGTTGGGAGTTCCAAGTCCAACACGATTACGACGGATGGCTTTGGCAATCTTATCGACAGCTTCATCTTGACCAATGACATGGGCCTTGAGGTCGTCTGCTAGATGGATAAGCTGAGACTGTTCTTTTTCTTTGAGTTCTCCAACAGGAATATTGGTTTTCTGCTCAATGATATGCTCAATGGTTTTCTCGCTGATGATTGGAGTATCTTGGTCAGTCATCTTGTTTTTCTGCATTTCCTTGTACTTGGCAATCTGATCGCGGAAATAGGCAGCTTTTTCAAAGTCTTCCTCTCGTGTAGCTTGTGCCTTGAGATTTTCAGCTTCAATCAAGCGTTGATCAATCACTTTAGGATCAACAAAGTTCAGTGTCAGATTCATCTTAGAACCAGCTTCATCCAACAGGTCAATAGCCTTGTCTGGCAAGAAGCGGTCTTGGATGTAGCGGTTGGAAAGATTTGCAGCAGCTTCGATAGCAGAATCAGTATACTTGACGTGATGGTAGTCTTCGTATTTTTTTTGAACCCCTTTGAGGATGGTAATGGTTTCTTCGACAGTTGGTTCATCTACCTTAACAGGTTGCATACGGCGCTCTAGAGCAGCATCTTTTTCAATGATGCGGTATTCATTGAGAGTAGTGGCACCGACCAGTTGCAATTCACCACGGGCAAGGGCAGGTTTGAGGATATTGCCTGCATCCATATTGCCATCGCCAGCAGATCCTGCACCGACAATTTCATGGATTTCGTCGATAAAGAGGATGATATCCTCGCGTTTGCGAATTTCTTCCATGAGCTTTTGCATACGCTCTTCAAATTGGCCTCGAATACCTGTTCCTTGAACTAGACTGACCACATCCAAACGGATGACCTGCTTACCTTGGAGTTTATGGGGAACATCGCCATCGACAATTTTTTGAGCTAGACCTTCAACAACGGCAGTTTTACCGACACCAGGTTCTCCGATTAGGACAGGATTGTTCTTGGTTCGACGGTTGAGGATTTCGATAACACGGATAATCTCCTCATCTCGACCGATAACAGGGTCAATATCTCCTCTACGAGCAATCTCAGTAATGTTGATACCATATTCCTCTAGGAGTCCTCTTTCTTGGCTAGGAGGTGTTTGAAGTGGGCTGCGGTTTTGAGGCCCATAACCCCCATTTCCACCGTGACCATCACCTGATTGAGTGGGAGGGATGTTATTAGAAGAAGGTCTGAAATTGTTCAAATCATTGAAAAAGTCTCCGAAAGGATCAAAGTCACGATTGTTTAGGTCAGTCATTCCTTTAAAGAGGGTATTGTTTGGGTCTGTTTTGATAATTTTATAGCAATTTTGACAGAGATCAATTTGCTTTTGCTGTCCATTGATATTGGTATAGAGATGAATTGTTGAGTCGTTTATTTTACAGTTTTGACAGAGCATACATCTACCTCATTTCATTCGTATACTTGGCCTAAGAAAAAGGTCAAGAATAGTCAAAGTTTTATACTCTCATTATAGCATGATTAAGGTGTAAAGCAAGTAAAAAGATTGGGAAGTGGTCGTTTTTAAAAGAAGGATTTATGGAGAATCCAGCGACATTGAAGGTAAGAAAAAATCCCATTTGTGGTGACAAAAAGGATTATCATTCATCGGGCCTTACTGCCCGTTGTTTTTATATTAGTAAAGGAGTTCGTAGATCTCCATTGCAATCAAATCAATGCTATCAAAGGTATAAGTTTCACGAGCTTCTACATCGCGAAGGGTGAAGAGTGATCCGTTTTCTTCGTCGTGGCTGTATGCAACTTCTGCGACAACAACACCTTCACGTTCAAAATTACGTTTTAGATTTCCACCATCTTTTGTCATTGCTTCTAGGCGGTTAATGATTCTAACCAAATGTGATTCCATTTTGATTCTCCTCCATTTCTTATCGTTACTATTTTACCATAAACCACGGGGACTTGACTAGAAAAAAACTGTGATTTCTCTCTATTTCTCTTTTGCATAAAATTATTGGTGAAAATCAGCGAAATAATATTGAATTTTAATTCAAACTATGTTATAATCATACAATCTGATATTTAGAAAGATGAGTTTATATGAATTTTTCCTTTTTACCAAAGTATTTACCTTATTTTAATTATGGTGCTCTTATCACTGTAGTGATTTCAATTCTGGTAGTCTTTTTCGGTACCATTCTAGGTGTCTTATTGGCCTTTGCTCAACGCTCACGTTTTAAGCCTCTTGTCTGGTTTGCGAATATCTATGTATGGATTTTCCGAGGAACACCGATGATGGTGCAAATTATGATTGCTTTTGCCCTCATGCATATCGATGCGCCCACTATTCAAGTAGGGATTTTAGGTGTGGATCTTTCCCGTTTAATTCCAGGTATTCTGATTATCTCGATGAATAGTGGTGCTTATGTGTCTGAAACCGTTCGTGCAGGGATCAATGCAGTTCCTAAAGGGCAGTTGGAGGCAGCTTACTCGCTCGGTATTCGTCCGAGAAATGCCATGCGGTATGTCATTTTGCCACAGGCTGTCAAGAATATTTTGCCGGCACTGGGAAATGAATTTATCACCATTATCAAGGATAGTTCGCTTTTATCAGCGATCGGTGTCATGGAGCTGTGGAATGGGGCAACGACAGTAGCAACAACAACTTATTTACCGTTGACTCCCCTTTTATTTGCAGCCTTTTATTACTTGATTATGACTTCTGTTTTGACAGTAGCCTTGAAAGCATTTGAAAATTATATTGGACAAGGAGACAAGAAATAATGACAGAAACCTTGATAAAAATTGAAGGCTTGCATAAGTCTTTTGAAAAAAATGAAGTCTTGAAAGGAATTGATCTTGAGATTAAAAGAGGGGAAGTTGTGGTGATTATCGGTCCGTCAGGTAGCGGGAAATCAACTCTCCTTCGTTCGATGAATCTCCTTGAAGAAGCAAGTAAAGGCAAGGTTATCTTTGAAGGAGTTGATATCACAGATAAGAAAAATGATCTTTTTGCTATGCGTGAAAAGATGGGCATGGTATTCCAACAATTCAACCTTTTTCCAAATATGACGGTCATGGAAAATATCACTTTGTCACCAATTAAAACCAAAGGTGAAAGCAAGGAAGTTGCGGAGAAGAGAGCACAGGAACTTTTAGAAAAAGTTGGTTTGCCAGATAAGGCGACGGCTTATCCACAGAGTTTGTCAGGTGGCCAGCAACAACGGATTGCCATTGCACGTGGACTGGCTATGGAGCCAGATGTTTTACTCTTTGATGAGCCGACTTCAGCCCTGGACCCTGAGATGGTTGGAGAAGTTCTAGCTGTTATGCAAGACCTTGCCAAGTCAGGGATGACCATGGTGATTGTGACTCATGAAATGGGCTTTGCCCGCGAGGTAGCAGACCGTGTTATCTTCATGGCAGATGGTGTTGTTGTCGAAGACGGAACTCCAGAGGAAATTTTTGACCAAACCCAAGAACAACGGACCAAGGATTTTTTGAGTAAGGTTTTGTAAGACCTCATTTTTAGAAGAAGGGGAGTAGAAATCATGGCTTCAAGTAAAGAATATTTAGCCTTTATACTCAATCAGCTATCGGAGTTAGAGGAGATGAGTTATCGTCCAATGATGGGAGAGTATATCCTTTATTATCGTGGGAAGATTATTGGGGGAATCTATGATAATCGTTTGTTATTGAAGCCTGTGAAGGTGATCATGGATCAACTGGGCCAGACAAGACTTGAACGTCCTTATGAAGGAGCCAAGGAGATGATTTTACTAGAAGATCTTGAAGATAAGTCATTTCTAGCGAGACTAATCAAGGATATGTACGAAGTTTTGCCTGCTCCCAAGGTCAAAAAGAAAGCATGATAGACTTGCCTAAGATAAATAGGCACTAAAAGCTTGAGAAGAGCTTTCTCTTATAGTTTCAGACTATAAGTTCTATTAGTCAAGAAGTGTTAGAATGACAAGTTATTTTTTGTTATAATAGAAGATATTTGATAGAAAAGAGAAGAAATATGGCACAGATTATTGATGGGAAGGCTCTTGCGGCTAAGTTACAAGGACAGTTGGCTGAAAAGACTGCCAAACTAAAAGAAGAAACAGGTCTAGTTCCAGGCTTGGTGGTGATTTTGGTGGGGGACAATCCTGCCAGCCAAGTCTACGTTCGCAACAAGGAACGGTCAGCTCTTGCTGCTGGCTTCCGTAGTGAAGTTGTGCGAGTTCCAGAGACCATTACCCAAGCGGAATTGTTGGACTTGATTGCTAAATACAATCAAGATTCAGCTTGGCATGGGATTTTGGTTCAGTTACCTTTACCCAAACATATCGATGAAGAGGCGGTTTTATTAGCCATTGACCCAGAAAAAGACGTGGATGGTTTCCATCCGCTAAACATGGGACGCCTCTGGTCAGGTCATCCAGTCATGATTCCTTCGACACCTGCAGGAATTATGGAGATGTTTCATGAATATGAGATTGAGTTGGAAGGTAAAAATGCGGTTGTTATCGGTCGTTCAAATATCGTTGGAAAACCGATGGCTCAGCTTCTTTTGGCTAAGAATGCGACTGTGACCTTGACTCACTCACGCACCCATCATCTTGCCAAGGTGGCTGCTAAGGCGGATATTCTTGTGGTTGCAATCGGTCGCGCTAAGTTTGTGACTGCTGACTTTGTCAAACCAGGAGCAGTTGTCATTGACGTAGGGATGAACCGTGATGAAAATGGCAAGCTTTGTGGAGATGTTGACTATGATGCCGTTGCACCGCTTGCTAGTCACATCACACCTGTACCTGGTGGAGTTGGACCTATGACTATTACCATGCTAATGGAGCAAACCTATGAAGCAGCGCTTCGTACACTGAACAAGGATTAGGAAAATGAAATTCGTATTTGACCTGGATGGGACGCTGTCTTTTGACTATATGACCATAGATGAGGAGATTAAGCAGGTTCTTTTAAAGGCTGAAGATTATGGGCATGAGGTTATATTTGCCTCAGCTCGCTCATATCGGGATTGTTTGGGCTTATTAGGTACCGATCTCAGTCAGCACTTGGTTATAGGTTTGAATGGTGGTGTAGCCTATTATCTGGGGAAAGCCATCTATGAAAGAAATCTCGATGCTAGAGTTTATCAGGCGCTAGTGGATTATTGCCAGACCTATAATCTCCCTTTCTTTGCAGATGATTGCTTTGACTATAGTGGTCAGATTGTGGAGAAGATTCCATTTATCTCTAGTGTGGATCCCCTAAAGGTAGCTCGCCATCAGAAACTCGAGGACTTGGGGACTCCGATTAAGGTGGTCGTTTATATGGGAGACCATGAGGATTTGCTTGATGACCTGCTTGGTCAGTTAGAAAGACTGGGGCAGGCTCATCTGTCCTATCATGCGCATGAAAAGTGCCTTTATGTCAACCCCTTGGACACTCATAAGGCGACAACTGTTGAAAAGTTATGTGGGGAGAATTTCATTGCTTTTGGAAATGACCAAAACGATATTGAACTGTTCAAAACATCTCTCTATTCAGTCCAGATAGGAGATTTTGCTGGTCTTTCTCCATATGCAGATGAAACGGTAGAGATAAAAGGAGAACCTTCTCCAGCAGTTGCTGCTAAAATCTTACAGACCTTTGCGGAATTTAAGGGAAAATAGATAGAAGGAGGTTTGCCCCTCCTTTTGTAGTATAATGGAGTGAGGTGATCAGATGATTTTAAAAATTTATAATGGAGAATATAGTTTACAATGGGATGGAATATACTACTTAACACTAATTGATTATCCAAATATTCAAGAGTGGGAATTAGAAAAAATTGCTAAATTTATAGCTTGCGAAAAACTTCATAAACGTCAAACAAGTATCGAGTGTGCTGATTCTTGTTTAAAAAAAGAGATTTTAGATTACATCTGTCAGCATCCCTTTCTTCCACCATTTACCCCTACAGATAAAAGAGTAGCTTCGACTTATGATCTACATAAGAGGCTAGTGACTTCAGACTACTGTAGCCATACTACGACTATAGATGCAGCGATTTCTATTTTTAAAACAGGTCAGCTCTTATCTGCTGTGAAAGCCTTTAGGCGAGATGCTGAGGAGTTGGTTTTGGATAGTCGAAATGCTGCATCTGATCCGAAAGATTATTTTGACTATGTCATGTTAGGATGGTCAAATACAAGTTCTGGTTATCGATTGGCGATGGAGCGTTTATTAGGTCGAGCTCCTTCAGAGAAAGAATTACAAGATAAGTTTATTCCTGGAGTAAGTTTTCATTTTATCTATACAGATTTGATTAAAGTTCCTGGTTATATTTTTGATGGTTACCATGCTGTAAAAATTAAGAACATGCTGAATTTATTAAGTGAGTTGTATATTTGCATTATTCCAACTCATAATAAGAGCCAATTTGAAAATATTATTCCAACCAAAATACAAGATAGGGTGTATTATCTTGACTATGCTGGAGAAGACTTAGAAGAGTGGACTAAGAAAGTCTATCAAGTTGTTTTAAAACAATCAGATAAAGGATAGTTGAGGAAAAAACGATGAAAGTGATTGATCAAGCTTTATTAGAAAAAGTCATTGTAGAACGGCCTCGTCACAGTCATAAGGGAGATTACGGTCGCCTGCTCTTGCTGGGAGGGACCTATCCTTATGGGGGAGCTATCATCATGTCAGCCATTGCAGCTGTTAAAAGTGGGGCTGGTTTGGTGACTGTCGGGACGGATAAGGAGAATATTTCAGCTCTGCACGGTCATTTACCTGAAGCCATGGCTTTTTCTCTTCAAGATCAGCAATTGTTAAAAGAGCAATTGGAGAGGGCAGAAGTTGTCTTATTGGGACCTGGTTTACGAGACGATACTTTTGGAGAAGAACTAGTCAAACAGGTCTTTGCTAGCTTAAGACAGAATCAGATTTTGATTGTAGATGGCGGTGCTTTGGGCATCTTAGCAAAAGGCCAGTTACCATTTCCTTCCAGTCAGCTCATCCTAACTCCCCACCAAAAGGAATGGGAAAGACTGTCTGGTATAGTTCTTGACCATCAAAATACAGAGACGACTGCTAGAGCTCTTTCAGCTTTTCCTCAAGGAACGATTCTAGTCGAGAAGGGTCCGGCTACTCGTATTTGGCAAGCTGGTCAGTCTGAATATTATCAGTTACAGGTTGGAGGCCCCTATCAAGCAACTGGTGGAATGGGAGATACTTTGGCGGGGATGATTGCTGGTTTTGCAGGTCAGTTTCACCAAGCCAGTCTTTATGAGAGAGTAGTGGTAGCAACCCACCTTCATTCAGCTATCGCGCAAGAACTAGCTCAGAAAAACTATCTTGTCTTGCCAACAGAAATTAGCAAGCTACTCCCAAAAACAATGAAAAAAATATCTCAAAAAGGCAGCTAATACCTTAGTTGTCTTTTTATGTTGATGTAGCTTTGTTGATAAGGTTTTTAAATACCTCAGAACCAGCGACCAACTGCTTAACTTGCGTGAAATTCTCACTTTTAAGGTCTTGATTTTTACTCAAACTCAAAAGGAAAGTGAGATTGTTATCAAAGTTGAGGGGTGTCAAATCATGCTTTTTTTGATATAATTTTTAATGATGAATGCGAGAAATGATCGGTATGTGGTCGTTGATTTAGAAGCGACCAGCACCGGAAGCAAGGCAAAAATTATTCAAGTAGGCATTGTGGTGATTGAGGATGGTGAAATCATCGATCAGTATGCGACCGATGTCAATCCCCACGAACCCTTGGATTCTCATATCAAAGAATTAACAGGTCTGACCGATCAGCGTTTGGCTGCGGCACCAGAGTTTTCTCAGGTGGCTGGAAAAATTTTTGAATTGGTTAAGGACGGTATTTTTGTTGCGCACAATGTACAGTTTGATGCCAACCTTCTTGCAGAATTTCTATTTTTTGAAGGATATGAGTTGCGCACACCGCGTGTGGATACTGTTGAGCTAGCCCAAGTTCTATATCCTCAGTTTGAAAAATACAATCTAGGCCTCCTTTGTCAAGAGTTGGGCATTGAACTGGAACAGGCCCATACTGCCCTGTCAGATGCTCAGGCAACAGCTGAACTCTTGCTTTACATGCGTCAAAAACTTTTTGAGCTACCTAAAGGACTTTTAGAAAGCTTATTAAACCTTGGGGAGAACCTTCTCTATGAAAGTTATCTGGTGATTGAGGAGGTCTACCAGCAACAATCTCTCTTATCTTCGCCAGACCTGATGGAGCTTCATGGGCTTTTCCTCAAAAAGGAAAGCAAAGCCTTAGTCCCACGAAAGTTATCCAAAGACTTTGCTAAAAATATTTCTTTATTGGGGCTGGAGGAGCGACCGCAACAGATGGAATTTGCGGAGAAAATTGAGCAATTATTGGAAGAACACCAGACTTCCTTTATCCAAGCCCAAACAGGACTGGGCAAGACTTATGGTTATCTCCTCCCAGCTTTGAATTTGGAGAGTCAAGCAGGTATCCTAGTGAGCGTTCCGACCAAAATTCTTCAAAATCAGATCATGCAAGAAGAAGGTCAGCGCTTAAAAGAGGTCTTCCATCTGGAGATTCATAGTCTCAAGGGTCCTCAAAATTACTTGAAATTGGATGCCTTTCACCGAGTTCTCCATCGATCTGAGTCCAATCGTCTTTTCACACGTTTTAAAATGCAACTGCTTATCTGGCTAACGGAGACAGAGACTGGTGACTTGGACGAAATCGGGCAACTTTATCGCTACCAGCACTTTCTGCCTGAACTAGTCCACGATGGCAAGCTTTCAAAGAAAAGTTTATTTGCTACAGAGGATTTTTGGAAACGAGGGCAGGAAAAGGCTGAATCCAGTCGTGTTCTTCTGACCAATCATGCCTATTTGGTCACTCGTTTGGAAGATAATCCAGAGTTTGTCGACAACCGTTTGGTGATTTTGGATGAAGCTCAAAAAATGCTGCTAGCTCTCGAAAATCTGGCCCAGCAGGCTTATCGCCTTGAGGAACTTGTAACTCAACTTGATAAGTCCTTGGAGACAGAGGAAGATTTGGTTCAGAAACGCTTGCTTGAGAGTATTAGCTTTGAATGTCGTTACTTGATGGAGTACTATCAGTCGGGCCTTAAGAATGGAAAGTGGTTGGATTCTCTTGAACAGTTGCGCCAACATTTTTCGGAGCTAGCTCTCCCAGAGTATAGAGAGACTGCAAACTTTTTTACGTCGGACCGTGAATTTTGGCTTGTTACAGCAGAGAAATCGAGCAAGGATGTCTTGATTTGTTCAAGCAAAAAAGGCCGCTTTATACTAGCAGATTTATTGCCAGAAGATTGTAGGCTCCTAGGAGTATCGGCCACTCTTGAAATCAGCAATCGGGTTTCCCTAGCAGATTTATTGGGCTTTCCTGATGCTCCACTTGTTAGGCTTGATGTAGCAAAGCAGGAGCAACAAGAAGTCTTTCTAATCAATGACTTCCCTCTTGTGACAGAAGTTTCGTCTTTTGACTATGCTAGTGAGGTGGCTTCTGTCATTCGAAGCTTACAGGCCTTTCAAGAACCTTTATTGGTTTTGTTCATTTCAAAAGAGATGTTGCTAGCAGTTTCGGACCTGCTCGACCAACCGCATCTAGCTCAGTATAAAAATGGGGAACCAAGTCAACTGAAAAAACGTTTTGAAAAAGGTGAACGCCAGATTTTGCTTGGAACAGGTAGTTTCTGGGAAGGGGTTGATTTTTCAACCCATCCTTGCGTGATCCAAGTGATTCCGAGATTGCCTTTCCAAAATCCCCATGAACCGTTAACCAAAAAATTAAACCAAGAGCTGCGTCAAGAAGGGAAAAATCCTTTCTATGATTATCAGTTGCCGATGGCGATCATTCGGCTAAAACAAGCCCTTGGTCGTACTGTTAGACGGCCTGACCAAGGTTCGGTTGCTGTAATTCTAGATAGCCGTGTTGTCAGCAAGCGCTATGGCAAACAAATCGCCCAAGCCTTGTCAAAAGAAAGAACGGTTCGGGTTCTTGCTAGAGAACAGCTAGAGTCTGCAGTAGCAGATTTTCTACAATCCCGTCGCAATAGAATGAAAGAAAAATCCAAGAAAGAGAAAAGGTAAAAAATATGAAACGTTCCTTCAACTCTCGAGTCGACTATAGCCTCCTCCTACCAGTGTTTTGTTTACTGGTGATTGGAGTAGTGGCTATTTATATAGCAGTTAGTCATGACTATCCAAACAATGTATTACCAATTCTAGGTCAGCAAATCGCCTGGATTGCTTTGGGGCTTGTCATTGGCTTTGTCGTCATGTTATTCAATACTGAGTTTTTATGGAAGGTGACTCCCTATCTTTATGCCTTAGGTTTGGTCTTGATGGTTCTTCCTCTTGTTTTTTACAATCCGAGTTTAGTAGCTTCTACGGGTGCTAAAAACTGGGTGTCAATTGGAGGGACAACAATTTTTCAACCATCTGAGTTCATGAAGATTTCCTACATCTTGATATTGGCTCGAGTCATTGTACAATTCACTCAAAAGCACAAGGAGTGGCGCCGAACCATCCCACTGGATTTCCTATTGATTGGTTGGATGATTGCCTTTACCATCCCAGTCTTGATCCTCTTAGCCCTACAAAGTGATCTAGGGACTGCCTTGGTCTTCGTAGCTATTTTTGCAGGCATGGTTCTCCTTTCAGGTGTTTCGTGGAAGATTATCATTCCGGTTTTTGCGACAGGAGTGACTGCAGTTGCAGGCTTCATGGCCATCTTTATAAGCAAGGATGGACGTGCCTTCTTGCATCAGATTGGGATGCCAACATACCAGATCAACCGCATCTTGGCCTGGCTCAATCCCTTTGATTTTGCGCAAACAACGACTTACCAACAGGCTCAGGGGCAAATTGCGATTGGAAGTGGTGGCTTGTTTGGACAAGGTTTCAATGTGTCCAATCTCCTTATTCCAGTACGTGAAAGTGATATGATTTTCACAGTGATTGCTGAAGATTTTGGCTTTATTGGTTCGGTCTTTGTCATCGCTTTATACTTACTTCTCATCTATCGAATGTTGAAGATTACGCTCAGATCAAATAACCAGTTCTACACCTACATTTCGACTGGTTTTATCATGATGTTACTCTTCCATATTTTTGAAAATATCGGTGCTGTGACAGGCTTACTTCCTTTGACAGGAATTCCTCTGCCTTTCATTTCTCAAGGGGGCTCCGCAATTATTAGTAACCTCATCGGTGTCGGTCTCCTCTTGTCTATGAGTTACCAGACCAACCTAGCAGAAGAGAAAAGTGGAAAAGTTCCATTCAAACGAAAGAAAGTCGTCCTAAAACAAATCAAATAAGGAGGCCACTATGGCAAAAGTAGCAGTTATCTTAGCTCAGGGTTTTGAAGAAATTGAAGCCTTGACAGTAGTTGATGTCTTGCGTCGAGCAAACATTTCATGTGATATGGTAGGATTTGAAGAGCAGGTGACAGGATCCCATGGCATTCAGGTAAAAGCCGATCGTGTCTTTGATGGTGATTTGTCAGACTATGACTTGGTAGTTCTTCCAGGTGGCATGCCTGGATCAGCAAATCTACGCGATAATCAAGCCCTCATTTCTGAAATTCAAGCCTTTAACCAAGAAGGAAAGAAGATTTCTGCCATCTGCGCAGCTCCAATCGCCCTCCATCAAGCAGGTGTTTTGAAAGACAAGTGCTTCACCTGTTATGACGGTGTTCAGGAGAACATTACTGACGGAATTTATCAAAAGCAAACAGTGGTTGTAGATGGTAATCTAACAACTAGCCGAGGACCTTCAACTGCCCTTGCCTTTGCCTATGAGTTGGTAGAGCAGTTGGGAGGAGATGCTGAAAGTTTACGAGTCGGTATGCTC
>CAJPRB010000035.1:0-13493 GCA_905372925.1 uncultured Streptococcus sp. | reverse complement strand
CATATTATCTCCTTTAATTATATACTAAAATACAAAAACCACGACTCGCTAAAAAGGACGAAAATCGTGGTACCACCTTTGTTCGAAAAAAGACTAAGTCTCTTTTCCTCTTGTCCCGTAACGTGGGAAACGTCCAATCTTACTGATTTCAGACTGGATTACTTGAGAGGATAATCTCACCACTAGGGACTGCAGGACTCACACCGTCTCCTACTCGCTGGAAATATAGTTGGTCAGATCTTGTTCTCACATTTATTTCTTATAATATTGTAACGGATTCTTGTTGTGCTTCATGTCCAGTAGTTGAAGAAGCAGTTCCAGTTGCTGATGGCGATACTGAGAAATACTCTTTCACGATTTCTGAATCCTCATGTTGTGGCTCAACTGAATGAGACCGTATCTCTTCTACAAGCGTATCGATGTCTAGGCCATGATTTTCCACTTGATTGTTAACTTGCTGGGCTTCAAACTCAGCCAATTCTTTGTTGCCCGCCTCAATCCGTGCTTGTAACTCCGCCATTTCCTCAGGTGAAAATTGGCGAGTTACATCAATCGGCTCTTCTTCTGGTTGCGAAGGAACAGCTTCTCCCAAGACCTCACCTACAACTTCCTTGAAGGCTTCATCACTTGTTTGGAGATAAGTCGCAGTCGGACGAAGAATATCTTCCCAATCTGAAGATTCAACAATGGCCAACTGACTTTCAATCGTAGATTTGAGACGTTGATGAAATACACGGCTTTTATTTTTCAATTCCTCTGTCTCAACAGCTACTTTCTTAGCATTATCTGTGGCCTGACGTAGGATTTCATTAGCCTTGTATTTTGCCTCTTCAAGGAGGCGCTGGGCATCTTGCTCAGCCTGTTGAATAATATTGTTTGAGCGCTCTTGAGCAGCTTGCTTTACACGTTCAGCCGTATCTTGAGCAATCAAAACAGACTGGCTCAACGAATCCTTCATCTCATCAAAGTAAGATAAGCGCTCTTCTAAACTTCTAATGTGTCTTTCCATTTCGTGATTATTGCGAACTAAGTCCTCGTAATCACGAACAACAATATCAAGAAATTCATCTACTTCTTCTGGATCAAACCCTCTGAATTTCGTAGAAAAGGTTTTATCTTTAATTTCTAATGATGTAATTGGCATACTTTTCCTCACTTACTTAATAATAATTGGATAGTCAGTTTTATCTTATCCCTTTTAGTTTGCCCATTTTCTTTGACAATCTTCAGACGACCAAACTTTCTCACACTAATCAAATCCCCTACAGCTACTAGATAATCTAATTTTTCAACGGGGTGGTAGTTTACCTGAACAGATTTTTTCTCTATGAGTTGACTAGCCTGCTTTCTGGATAATTTCAAGGCACTTGATAAGAGGGCATCCAAACGAAAACTGGAAATCAAAATCTCTTGTTCTTGATAATTGATCTCAGATATGATTTTATCGGTGAAAGGACATTCCTCCAGCGACACAGGTAGTCTGGCAATCTTTTGTATCCCGTCCTGAAACAGAGGGATAAAATCACGATTGACAAAAATCTGTGCTCTCTTTTCATCTACCAAGATATCACCAAAGAGCTTACGATCAATTCCTAGTTGATTGATGATTGTCCCCAAAATCTTTGCGTGTGTTAGCTGTTCAAACCTACTTGGATAACGGATCTCTAACAATGCCATTTCAAAATCTGACAGTGTCGGACTGAAATAGTCTGGATACAGAAGGACACGGACAAATTCCGTATGGATATATTCTCCGCTACTCACACAGCCCAGTCCATAGGTCCCAGCCAAAACCCTCAGTATATGTTCCTGATGTGGGTTGACAAAAGCAGTGAGAACAGGAGCATAAGTATCTTCCACCCGCTTGATCCACTCTAATCCCTTATCAATAAAGGGAGCATCATCAGGGGAAAAGTGCTGGTAAATCATTTTATTTGTCATCATAGTATCAACAAGAAACGAATCAAGCTGTCACCCAAAAAACGGACGATTAAGATTGCCAGCCAAATGGATAAATCCAAACCTCCAAATTGTAAAGGTAAACGGCGAAGTGGATCAACAATCGGTTTAATAAGTTTTTCCAGTAAACGTTCAAGCGAGCTACCATAAGAATTTGGAAACCAAGAGAGGAGTGCATAGATTAACAAAAGCAGGGAATAGATATTCACTGCATTTTGGATCAGACGAATCAGAAAAATCATTATTTCGCTCTACTTCGTTTAATATCAAAACCAAATTCCGCACTTTGAGAATCATCAGGCAACTTGATATCTTCAATATTCACAACCACATTGACTGGTGTCAACAAATACATTGTACTCGCAACTTTTTTCAGATTACCTGCCAAAACATGACGGGCACCGTCCAGATAGTCTAGACAACGACGAGCCTGAACCTCTGTCATGTACTGGAAGTCAATCAAGATACTTTCATTTCCAGCCAATAAATCCACAATCTCTGTTGCATCCTCATATTTTCTAGGATAACGAACATCAATCGTCACTTTTTCATCTGTACGATGGCTTTGCATAGCCAATTCTTGTTGGCGAGCATGTAAGCGAGTGATGTTTGCATCTTTTGAAGTGGTTGATTGAGGTTGTGCGGGTAGTTCTTTAGGAACTGAAATTGATGAAGCAGTCACCTGCTCTTCCTTAGGTTGATAAGTCGCAGTTGTTTCTTCCCCATCTTCTGTAAAATAATCTATAAATTTATTAAATTTATCTTTTAAAGACATAAGTCTCTCCTATTTAAAAAATGCTGTACCGATTCTGACAAAGGTCGAGCCAAACTGAATCGCTTCTTTAAAATCGCGACTCATCCCCATACTTAGCTCTGTCATCGGCATATTAGGAATTTGTTTTTCCCTAATTTCTGCTTGCAGCTCCTGAGTTTTCTTAAAAATCTGTTTCAATTCATCAGAATCTGCCTCAAAAGGAGCCATGGTCATTAAACCAACATACTCAATCTGATCTAACTTAGCCAATTCTGGCAAAAGTTCTAGCAATTCTTCTTTTGAAAACCCATGCTTGCTTTCTTCTCCAGAAATATTGACCTGCAAGAAACACTTGATAACATGATCTGTTCTCTTTTGAATTTCCTGGGCTAACTTTAAGGAGTCTAAAGCATGAAAGTAATCCACAAATGGGATTACTTCTTTCACTTTCCGTCTCTGTAGTGTTCCTATTAAATGCCAAGTAACTGGGTAATCTTTCAAGGCCTGATATTTTTCTAAAAATTTATCGACTCGATTTTCACCTATATGACGGACACCAAGTGGAAGCAAGGCTTCCGCTGTTTGTACATCTACATACTTTGTCACTGCGATTACTGAAACAGCATCTAGAGCACGGTTGGCTTCTTGACTAGCATCAGCTATTTGCTGAAAAACTAATTCAGTATTTTTTTTCAAATTCATTGATTAACGATTTTTGAAGAATGGAGGTGTATCCAATTCATCTTCATCTTGTGAAACTGGTGTTTCGAAGCGTTCTACTGGTGAAACAACTGGATCTGTTTGGCGAACAATTGACTCACGACGCAAGTCCCAGTCTCCAAAAGCAGAGGCTTGGTTTGTTTCAAAACGACGTGGGCTTGATTTAGGCAATTCTGCTGTCTCTTCCAAGTCGAATTGACGGTCAAATGTGTGTGCTTGTGGCGCTTTAGTTGATGGACGTCCAACTGGTTGGTTGTTACGAGCTCCAACTACTTTTTCCACGCGCTCTTGACGAACACCTGTCGCTACAACAGTAACACGGATTTCATCCTTCATGCTTTCGTCAATTGATGTTCCAAGCCAGATGTTTACACCTTGACCAGCTGCTTGGTTGACAATTTCTGAAGCTTCTTCTGCTTCAATCAAAGTCAAGTCAAGACCACCAGTAACGTTGACGATGACATCCTCTGCACCATCAATAGTTGTTTCAAGAAGTGGAGAGTAAATAGCTTTACGAGCGGCTTCAACAACGCGTTCTTCACCACTACCGATACCGATACCCATAAGGGCATTTCCTTTATTTGCCATTACAGTTTTCACATCAGCAAAGTCAAGGTTAATCAATCCTGGGTTCGTGATCAAGTCAGTGATCCCTTGAACACCTTGGCGAAGAACGTTATCTGCTTCGCTAAGAGCTTCAAGAAGTGGCGTTTTCTTATCAACAATTTCAAGCAAGTTGTTATTAGAGATAATCAACAAAGTATCAACGTGCTCGCGAAGTTCGTTGATTCCTTCTACAGCGTACTGGCCACGTTTGCTTCCTTCAAATCCGAAAGGACGTGTCACAACACCAACTGTAAGAGCACCAAGATCTTTAGCGATACGTGCAATAACAGGGGCTGCACCTGTACCAGATCCACCACCCATACCTGCAGTAATGAAGACCATGTCTGCTCCAGTGATAGCTTCCGTCAAAGCTTCTTCACTTTCTTCTGCAGCTTTACGTCCAACTTCCGGACGACCTCCAGCACCCAAACCACGAGTCAATTTTGGACCAAGTTGGATAACTGTTTCTGCTTTCGTACTGCTAAGGGCTTGTACATCAGTGTTGGCTGCGATAAATTCTACACCAGCAACACCTTCGTCAACCATGCGGTTAATGGCGTTAC
Organism: uncultured Streptococcus sp.; assembly: GCA_905372925.1. GTDB lineage: Bacteria > Bacillota > Bacilli > Lactobacillales > Streptococcaceae > Streptococcus. The sequence goes on along the minus strand of CAJPRB010000035.1, from coordinate 8,891 downwards.
CACCACCACCACCGACACCAATTACCTTAATAACTGCGCCTTGAGCTGCTGCTGTATCAAATGAAAATGTCATAATTTCTTATCCTCTTTTATTCATCAAACATGCTTCCGATCAAACCACGGAAACGTTCTGTTAGCTTCGGTTTACTTTGAGAACTTGCTTGGAATTCTTCCTTGGGAGCAACTGGAGCTTCCTGCACGGTTTCAGCTGGAGCTGTTTGTGCTGGACTTGGTTGCGCTACAGGATTCAAACGTTGATTTGGAATGCCAAAGTTGATTGGTTTTTGACGAAGGAATTCATCTCCTTTAACTGCTTTTTGAGCAAGAAGATTGACTTCAGTCAATTTACCAGCAAACTCAGACAAGCTAATCACGTGCGCAAATGCAGGGTTGCGAATTCCAACTTGATTTGGTACATAAAGTTTTACGCGAACACCAAATACTTCTTGGGCTAATTCAACAATTCCTGGCAAAATTGCATTTCCACCGATAAGGACGATACCTCCTGGCAAATCTAACAAGTGTCTTCTTTCCAACTCTTGTTTGATTTGGTCAAAGATATGTTTGATGCGTGCTGAGATAATTTCTGCCAAGTAGCTTTCGGTTACTTCAACAGGTTCTACTTCACCAATTACTTCAACTTGGAAAGTTTCGTTACTTGCAAGTGGAACGTAAGCTTCACCATAGTTCAGTTTCAAACTTTCTGCAATTTTTTGAGATGTTTTCAAGACTTTAGAAATGTCTTTAGTAACGTAATCTCCACCTTCTTGGTAGATGTTAGTGAACTGCAATTCTTGGTTGCGAATAGTCGCTACAGTAGTCTGACCTCCACCCATGTCAATGACAGTCGCACCAAATTCACGTTCACCTTCATTGAGAACGGAGTTCACGATTGCCAAAGGTGAAATAATCACGTTATCAACATGAATACCTACACGCTCAACCGTCTTGCGAAGATTGTGTAGAATCGTACGAGGACCTGTGTAAAGCAGACCACGCATTTCCAAGCGGACACCCATCATACCACGAGGGTCACGGATGCCTTGGAATCCATCCACGATGAATTCTTCTGGAATAAAGGTAATCACTTCACGGTCAGGAGTCATGCTCTTTGTCAAAGCTGATTTGACAACATTTTCAACATCTTGATCTGTGATTTCTTTGGTATCTGAAGTTACAGGAATCATTCCTTGTGTTGGTTCAACCTGCAAGAGGTTTGCTGGAAGGCCAACGTTAACAGACTTAATAGAAATACCAGCTTTCTCTTCTGCCTGTGTGATTGCGGATTTGATCGCTGAAGCAGCTGCTTCAATATCAACAATAATTCCGTCTTTTACACCTTTACTTTTGGCATTGCTAACACCAATTACATTTACTTCGCCATCTCTATGCTCAGCTACTAGCACTTTAATCGAGCTAGTTCCGATATCTAAGCCTGTAAAAAAACCATCTCTAGTCATTACATCGCATCCTCTCTGTCTTCCAAGTTTCTCACTTCTATTTTCAATAACTGTGACAAGGCACAGCTATTCACAAAATATTATAACACAAAAAATCCAATCGTGCTTAGTTTTTCATAAATTTCCTCTAGGTTTTTTGTAAAAGTCTTTTGAACAATTTTTCTCAGGAGCAATCATTATTTTTATATCCTTACAGCTATATTTTACATATTTAATCAAAAAAAGAGAAGGCCTTCTTAGGCTTTCTCTTGAATCATTTTTTCTGCTCTTTGTTGCAAAAAGACCTCTACTACTTTTGCAGTCAAGCTGATAGCTGCCGCCAACACACTGGACACGATGATGTAATTCGCCAATAGTCCATGATTCCCCACTAGTGGTGGTTTCGTTAAAAATCCATAATCCCCACCTACAACCAAGTTGACAACACCGATCAAGGCATTTAGAGAAAATGTAATCACTGTCACATTTTTCAAATTGAGCAGGGAAGCTTCATAATTCTTAAACAAGTATAGGAGTGCATTCCCCAAAAGTGCCACGTGCCCAATGATGAAGGATAAGATGGTCACGTGCGGAAACGGATAGGGGTCAAAGAGTGGGTAAGCCAGAGCTGCAGTTGCTCCAAAGGTTCCTAGAAGGGCAAAGTATTGCTTGTACTTGGAAGTACCTGGAATCAAGAGCATGACAAACATGGCGATACGGCAATGGTAGAAGGGCAAACTTTCTGATAGGGGCATTTGATTCCCCCAATACCAGCTATACAGAACAATCAGTTGAAGAGACTGAAGGATCTGAATAAAGCGCTGGTAAGCTACCTTGTCACGGTAACGATAAGAAAGATAGAAAGTAAGAGCCAGTAAACATAACAAACCAATATACCAGCGGAGTTCAAACTGGGGCGGTTCTGATATCTGTGTGGTAAATAATTGTTCCCACAAATTCATATTCTATTCCTCGTTCATCTAGCCAGAGTAGTAGAAAGCTCACTATTCTAGCTTTTAAATTTTTTTGAAAAAGCTTGATTCTATACCATGCATAGAATACTTGCTGCTTAAATTCGCAACCTATTATATCATTTGTATCGCAGAAATGCACCTTACAAACACCCTTTTTTGATTTGCAGACTTCTCTAGTATAACCTAATCAATATATTGCTCTCTTTGTCCCTGATAAACTTGCCAAAGAATCTCCATCTGCTCCTTGGTAATGCGTTTTTCAGACAAGGCTGGTAGTTGGTCAATGGCAAAAAATTGAAGATCAGCAATCTCTTGATTTTCTTGAAATCGTCCGTCAAAAAGTTGGCATTCAAACACAAACTTTGCATATTGTTTGCTCTGAAGTTGGAAACGATTGGTGTCAAAAACTGCAAGTAACCTTTCAACTTTAGCTGTAAAACCGGTTTCTTCTTCAATTTCTTTGAGAATATTCTCGGTTGGAGAATAGCCGACTTCACCAAAGCCACCTGGCAAAGCCCAACTTTCCTCTCCTTGCCCTCTGACTAGACATACTTTTTCACCCTCAACAATCCAAGCACGGACGTCCATCAGAGGAGTTGCATAAGCGGAAGTTGGTCTCAGGAGCTCTGTTACTTCCTCTTGCTTTAGTTCTGTAGTTTCTCTCAAAATATCAGATAAGATCTCACGCAAGTCCTCGTATCGCTCACAGTCAAAAGGATCTTTTGTAAAGGTTAATCCAGTATCCGTAATGGCTAGCATTCTTTGCAGATACTTGGTAAAATCACTTGCATTCATTTTCTAAACTTTCTACCAACTTAGCTAGATTCATAGAGTTCGAGCCTTTGAGCAGAATTTGGTCATTGGCACCGAGACTTTGCTTGACTTGCTTCATCATAGCCTCAAATTGGTCCTCGTCGGCTGTTTTTTTGAAGTAATAAACGTGGCCGATTGGAAACATTTGACTGGCCAGTTGAGCCAATTCCGCAATATCTTCTCCATAGAAAATAACGGTATCAAGCACATCTGGCGATAGGCTCAAAATCATCTGATTATGGAGTTTGACAGACTGGTCGCCGAGTTCCTTCATGTCTGCTAGAACAGCGATTTTCTTGCCTCCTTCGTTAGCTGGGATGGCAGAGAATGTCTCCAAAATCAACTTCATAGCAGTGGGATTGGCATTGTATACGTCAGACAGAATATCTGCTCCATTGGCTGCTTTCTTCCACTCAGTACGGTTACGCGTCAATTCTAGGTTCTGGAAAGCCTGACGAATTTGCTCCTCTAAAACTCCTTCTTGTAGAGCCACATAAGCAGCAATCATAGCATTGGTGGCATTGTACTTACCAGTTACTGGCAAATCGAGGGTTTGTTCCAAAAAATTAGCCTTAAAGGTCAGACTATCCTTGCGCTCAATCAAGTCTGTAATTTCCAGCTCTGCTCCTTGCCCAAAACGGACCACTTTTTTATCTGTAGGCAAGTAGTCCTCTACAATCGGGTCAGTTGGTGCCAAGAGCAAAGAACCTGGTGCCATACCGTCTGCAATTTGCATCTTCCCTTTAGCAATTTCTGAACGGTCTTTGAAAAAGGCCAAATGAGCTTCTCCAACCAAGGTCACGATGGCTGTCTTAGGATGAGCCAATTCAGACAAGAGATGGATATCCCCCAAGTGATCCTGCCCCATCTCCAAGACCAACTTTTCTGTTCCTTCAGGCATGTGGAGAACTGTGTAAGGAAGGCCAATTTCGTTATTGTAGTTTCCTTGCGTTTTGTAGGTCTTGTAGTTTGTTGACAGTAAATGCGCCAACATATCCTTGGTCGTTGTCTTACCGTTCGAACCTGTAACCGCAAAGACATCAACAGCCGTTTTTTCAAGATAGTAGGCTGCGAGGGCTTGAAAGGCAGTCAACACGTCGTCTACTAGAATGTAGGGATGACCTTCTACTTCCTTCTCAGAGAGGGTTACTGCTGCACCATTTTCAAAAGCTGTTTCGATAAAGTCATGACCATCACGCGCACCTTTAAGTGGCACAAACAAATCACCTGTCCCAATCAAACGACTGTCAAACTCAGCTTTTTCTAACTGAGTATCTGCAAAAAGACTAACATCATTTTTAGCTCCAACAGCTTGGGCCACTTCATGGATTGTTAATTTCATTTCTACTCCTTTAAAAAGGGTTGAAGTCCATGAACTCTACTCACCTAGCAGTGACAGTTCTGGCTCCTACCCCTCTCTTTCATTTTTATAGCAAATGCGCTTCGCGCTTGTCAAAGCTTTCCTTAGCAAGGTCAACCAAACGCTCGATTAGTTCTGGGTAGCTGATTCCCATATTGTCCCAAAGTAGTGGATACATGGACCACTGGGTGAAACCTGGCATGGTATTGAGTTCGTTTAGGAAAATCTCGCCCTGATCTGTATAAAAGAAATCGCAACGAGACAGACCAAGACCACCAATCGCACGGAAGGCTGTTTCTGCATTTCGACGCATGACAGCTACCACATCATCACTGATTTTAGCCGGGATGTCCATGGTAATCTTGTTGTCGATATACTTGGCATCGTAGTCATAGAAGGCAACATCCTTGATCACTTCACCTGGCAAAGTGCTCTTCACATCGTAGTTGCCCAAGAGACCAACCTCGATTTCACGGGCATTCACTCCTTGCTCTACCAAGACACGGCTGTCATATTGAAAGGCGAGCTCCAAAGCTTGACAGAGCTCCTCTTGATTTTCAGACTTAGAAATACCGACACTTGAACCCATGTTTGACGGCTTCGTGAAGACTGGATAGCTTAATCTTGCTTCTACTTCCGCAACCTTAGCCACCAAGTCATCTCCCTCAACAATGGCTACATAAGGAACTTGAGCAATCCCAGCAGACTCCAAGACACGCTTAGTTGTAATTTTATCCATGGCAAGACTAGATGACAAGATATTGCAGCCAACATAAGGCATTTTCAAGACTTCCAAGAATCCTTGAACTGAACCATCTTCTCCCATCGGACCATGAAGAACTGGAAAGACCACTGCACCTTCTTCGTAGATAGCACTTGGCGCTATTTTCTTGTCCCAGTCAATAGTCGCATTGGTCATGAGACGATCCTCTTGACCTGGAGTCTGGCTAAATTCTTGCGTTTTGATAAAGTCACCTGACTGACTGATGAAGAAAGTCTTGACTGTGAAACGATCGTAATTGACCGCACGCATGACACTCTCAGCTGATAGTACAGAGACTTCACGTTCCGCACTACGTCCACCGTATAAAAGAATAATTGTTTGTTTCATATTACTGTCCTATTTTCTAATAGAATACTCGCACCTTAGTATATCATATTTGCTTCTTTTTTGAAACTTGAACATGGCACTGGTAGTAAAGAAATATAAAAAGAGACCGATAACGACAAACTCGGTCTCCCCGTTCTTGTATAAATGAATTGAGTTCGTAAATTTGTCTACTCCTACAACTCTGTCCGATTTTCAATCGCTCGTAAGAGTGTGACTTCGTCCGCATACTCGATATCCGCTCCCACGGCTAGACCTCGCGCCAGACGGGTAACCTTGATACCCGCTGGTTTGAGGAGGCGAGATAGGTACATAGATGTCGCTTCCCCGTCAGCCGTCGCATTGGTTGCCACGATCACCTCTGAAACCTCACTATCCATGAGACGGGTCATGAGACTCTTGAGGTTGATATCGTCTGGGCTAATGCCATTCATAGGAGAAATGAGTCCATGCAAGACATGATAGAGTCCGTGGTATTCTTGGATGTTTTCCATAGCAGCCACATCGCGACTATCCTCTAGCACCAAGATGGTTGTCTGGTCACGAGTCGGGTCCGTACAGATAGAGCAAGGATCATCATCGGTCAAACGGCCACAGATGGAACAATAGGTTAATTCCCGTTTAGCAGACAGGAGATTTTTGGCAAATTCATTGACATCGTCATCGGACATTCCAATGGTATAGAAGGCTAGGCGGGTAGCCGTTTTGATCCCGATACCTGGTAACTTTGAATAGCTATCAATCAGCTTGGCAATAGGTGTTGGATACAGCATAAGTTCCTTTCTAATTCATTGGATGGTGTTGGTGATAAAGATTGATAATGTCGCGCGCAATTGAAGGTCCGACACCGTTTGTTAGGTTGGTGTTATGAGGAAAGACGACTGCGACCGCGATTTGAGGATTTTCGGTCGGTGCATAGGCGACTGCGTTGGTATTGTTGGCTTTTTGACCGCCATTAACATAACTTTCGGCAGTACCTGTCTTTCCACTGATGGAAACGGCTGCACCATTTGAGAAGGCACGACCAGTTGTCAGAGCGCTCGTTCCATGCGAAACTTGATAGAAACCTTGCTGCAAGATAGCCATATCTGCTTCTGAAATATTAACCTTGTTCATTTCCTTAGTGGCTGTTTCTTGAACCAGACTGCCTAAGCCACCTTGGTCATTGTTTCCATAAACGCCTTCAACGATGTGAGGAGCCAATCGTACGCCATTGTTTGCAATGGTTGCAACATACTGAGCTAACTGCATCGGAGTATAGTTATCAAACTGGCCAAAAGCATTATTTAGATAGTTGGCCAAATCAAACTCTTTTGGTATAAAACCTGTTGATTCATCTGGAAGATCAATCCCCGTTGAAGCTCCGAGTCCATATTCCCCAAAGGTTGACCGCAATTTGCCCATAGCTGTCTCCAGTTGACTCGTTGCTACCATCATATTGGGTTTATAGGTCTGTCCCATAATTCCCAAAGCTGTTTGCACCATGTAGGTATTAGAGGAATACTCCAAGGCTTCAACCGCTGTGATAGGGAAAGAACCGTATGACAAGGTATACCATGAATTGATAGGAGCTGAACCTTGGAAAACAATCGGCTGGTCTGTCAAGGTTTGATTGCCTGACAAAACTCCATTTTCCCAGCCAGAGCTGATGGTTGCTGCCTTGACGACAGATCCTGGTACAAAGACGTTGGTAACTGTCCCTAGGGAGTCTGAGCTCAATTTCCCTGATTCAACATCATGCTTGACACCTGACATCGCCAGAACTGCACCTGTTTTAGGATTGAGAGCGACTGCGTAGACCCCTTCAGAATATTTAGCGCCACCATTACCCAACTCGGAGTTAAAGTAGCTCTTGAGTAGATCATCCACACCATTCTGGAAAGCTAGGTCAATCGTTAGTTTAATATTGTTTCCTTTGCTTCCTTCCTCGACATTTTCCACACTTTCCATGTTTCCATGTTTGTCGAGATGGATTTCCTTGACGGAGCGTTTGCCTTGAAGAACATCTTCATATTGCTTTTCAAGATAAGAAGTTCCCACTCGGTCATTGAGAGAGTAGCCTTTCTTGAGATAAGCGTCAACTTCCTCAGCTGGAAGTCCTGACTTTTCATTTGAAACGCTACCGACGATAGACGATAGAGAAGTGTCTAGTACTTTTCGGTCCCATGAGGTTGAAATGCTAATGCCCGGTAATTCCTTGGATGCAGAAGCCACAAGAGCAACCTGAGTATCATCCAAGGCATCTGTTGAAATGGTGCCCGTTGCAAAATTTTCAACAGCATTGAGCTGACTAAAGAGATAGATTTCCTTTTTCTGGTCATCTGTATAATTAAGTTGACTCACGTCTATGCTTTCAACCGCATTATTGTAGAGCGTCGCTTCCGATAAACGGTTCCCATCTGAATCCAGACGTTTATCGCTTGGCAGAGCCTCGACTGTTTTTTTGTATACGTCCTGGTCCGCCAAGTAGTAGTCTGCAATCTGACGGTCTGTGAGTTCAGGGGAAGTGACATTCACGTAAGTCAGCAGTTTTTTAGCCGTCTCCTTTAACTCTGCCGCCGTCATCTTATTGTTTCGTGTGAAAGAAACAACTTGCTTAAGTGTGTTTTCTACCAAGGGTTTACCTGTTGCATCGTAGATTTGCCCACGAGCTGAACTGGTTGTCACCCTAGTCTGGCTGGCTGATGCCAACTTTGCTTCATAGAAATCTTTATTCAGTACCTGCATGTATAAGAGTCGACCGATAATGGTCATAAACAGCAGGATAACTATCGCAAACAGTAAATTAAGCCGAATCGGAATCGAATGGCTATTGAATTTTCTCATACAACTAAGACTCTTTTCTAGAAAAATTTCTGATTTTCACCTTTATTTTCCCTAAAATAATAGAGCAAACGGGTGAAGCTCGGTACTTTTCATTGTACCATATTTTACGGAGAAACTCTTGGAAAAGTCGAAGCATTTTTTGACTTTTAATCGAAAATGCCTTTTTATTTGGTTATCCTAACTTCTATGATATAATGATATTAATAAGCTGGCAATCGTCAACTTTTAAGAGTTTGACTCATGAAAAGGAGCTCCATGAAAAAGCAGGATATCGCAACTATTATTGATCTTCATTTTGAAGAATTAACAGAGTTAGAACAGGAAATCGCTCGTTATTTCTTGCAGGTAGATACGATTGTGGATGATCTATC
>CAJPRB010000034.1:0-13632 GCA_905372925.1 uncultured Streptococcus sp. | reverse complement strand
AAATGCAATAAATTCAGACACAAATTGTAACGAAAATCAATACCAAAGCACAAAAATGGAGAAATTGTTTATTTTTTGTTATAGTCAAAGCGAATGACTTGCTCCTGTGCATCCACATAAGCGTGAACGCCAAAGGGAACAATGGCTCTTGGAGTTGCGTGGCCGACATTCAGATTATAGACAATCGGGATATTGTTATCAATGATATCCAATAGTGCCTCTTTATAGTCGTCATAGAAAGTTTCATCCATAGGTTTTCCGACCAAGAGTCCACTGATGACCTCAAATATTCCAGTTTTTTTCAAAGCTAGCAACATTTTTTTGAAATCATCAGGTTCAGGCTTTTCTTGACTTGTTTCTAGCAATAGAATCTTTCCTTCCCAGTCTGACAAGTCAGGGAAAAGTGTATACTTTTGGCAGAGGTCTGTGTGTAGAGAGTTGTCAAAAATATCATAGAGAGACTCAAGACAACCACCGAGGATTGTCCCCTCAAACTGGGCATTTCCTTGTAACAAGTCAAAACCTGTATTTACATGACTGATACGAGCTGTTCCCAGGGCCTTGGGACTAAAGTCAGTCCGTTCCTCATACCAAACGTCGCTAGGGCGGATTTCTGAGATTCTCCCAGTCTCGATTAATTCTTTAAAGTAGTGAAAGCTATAGGGCAACATCTCCTTGTCCAATTCACAAATGTCTGCTAGAAAGGATTGCCCATAAAAAGTTTTGACCCCTAGTTTGTGCAACATGAGATGGTTCATAGTGGTATCCGAGAAGCCAAGAAAAATCTTTGGTTTGATAACCTTTTGGAGTTGGTCATTTTCCAAAAGATAAGGTAGCAAGCGATAGGTATCATCCCCACCGATGGCGCAGAGGATCATGTCGATGCTATCGTCCGAAAAGGCCTGCATCAAATCCTCTGCACGCGCCTCAGGATGATCCTTGATAAAGTCTAATCCTTTTTGCGAATGAGGCAAAAAGATAGGATTGAGTCCCAGATCCTTGAGACGTTGGACACCTAGGTCCACTTCGTGTTTGACAAAGTCCTCTCCTATAATGCCACTAGACAAACTAACAATACCAATAGTAGAAACCATATCTCATCCTCCTAGAAATAGATTGATACTCTTCGAAAATCAAATTCAAACCACGTCAGCTTAGCCTTGCCGTACTCAAGTACAGCCTGCGGCTAGCTTCCTAGTTTGCTCTTTGATTTTCATTGAGTATGAGCCTATTCTATTACAAAAGATGAGAGAAAACTACAAGAATGAGACTCAGAAGTGCTATTGAATCTCAAGAAAGCGAGTGAAAAAGCAACCACCTGTGCAGTTGCTTTTCGTTTTTCTAATCTCGCTAGATATGAGTTACTTGGTCAACTCTTGATTATGGGAGAGGGCTAAATCAATCCAGTAAGGAAGTTCTTTTTGACCTTCGATATCTAGGTCTATATAGCCATGATAAGGTCGCCCTCTCATCAATGTAGTATGGGCTCCTGTTCGAGGTAGAACTTGCTTTTCCATTTCTTTGCCGATTCTCACCATAACCAGCTCGTCTTTTCTGGAACTGACTGTAAGGACCATTTTCCCACGAATCATAAAGGCCAGGCCACCAAACAGTTTCTTTTCTTCTAACTCTTCTTCGAAAATTTGGGGAGGAAGTTTGAGTGCTAGAATTTTTCGAATCTGCTGAGCTAAGGATTGACTATATGCCATAGCTTTTCACTTTTCTTAATAACGGGATGGTCCCGCACTTGCGCTTCGGATGTTGAAACGTTTCTTGAGATAGAAGCGAAGGGCGAGAAGGACAGCTCCTAGGATAGCCAAAGGCAATGGAGCAAGGACTGGATTGAGGCTGGCTGGTAGGAAGCTTGTTGCAAAGAAGACAACCAACCAAAGGACCATGGAGGCCAGGATGACGAGGATTGATTTCCAGAATGGAGGACGCTGGCTACGGTCTGTGTCTGGTCCATAATACTGGTAGACAAAGTAGTACATCAAGTAGAAGGCAAGTCCTCCTACAAGTCCAACCAACAAGAGGGTAATCAACCCATAGCCAATAGCTTGATCTGTAGAGAAGAAGGTAGTCAGGGCGCTAATCAATGCAAAGAGGCTGGTGATGAAAAGGGCTGAGTCCATAATCATGAGTTTTGGATCGTCATTTTCTTTTGGATGCTCTTTTTCATATTGCTCCTTGACGGTGAAGCTATGAGCCCAGTGGGTTGGAGCACCGTAGAGGGAACGAGCGGTCGTTCCTTTGGCTTGCTCTTCAAGGATTTTAGGAATAATTTCCTCAAAGATAGCCTTGATTTCAGCGTCTGTTTTACCATCTTTGATGAACTGTTGGGTAGCGATGTGGATAAACTCTTGGTTTTTCTTAGTTAATTTTTGTAAATCAATCTGAGACATAGGGATTCCTCTTAGAACCATTTTTTATGGATGAGATAGAGAGTGAGCGAAACACTCATAGCAAAGGCGATAAAGACGATTAACCAGAAGGCGTGTGGCTCACCGTTCAAAGGGATTTCATTATCCTTGAAGTTCATCCCGTAGGCTGAGAAGATCATGGTTGGGACAGACATGACAATGGTCACGAGAGCCAGAGTTTTCATGATGTTGTTCTGGTTATTGGAAATAATAGAGGCAAAGGTCTCTGTCATAGAGTGAAGGACGTTTCCATAGATATCTGCCATCTCGATGGCCTGTTGGGTTTCAATCAGGGTGTCTTCGAGTAGGTCTTGGTCCTCTAAGTATTTTTTGATATTGCTGGTTGCGCTGGTCAATTTCTTAATCACGCGCTCATTTGTCTTAAGTGAGGCCTTGAAATAGACGATGGTCTTTTCCAATTCCATGAGCTCGATCAGCTCTTCGTTTCGAGTAGACTTGTGAAGTTGACTTTCGATTTGTTCACTCTTACGGTCAATCGAACGAAGGGCAGTCAGGTAAAGTTCAGCGTTGCGGTAGAGAATCTGGAAGATAAAGCGTGAACGCATGAAGGTGTAAAAGTTGCGCAGTCTACGGTTGATAAAGACATCAAGAACTGGGAGGGATTCCAAGCAGGTAGTGATAATGGTTTCCTCTGTGATGATAATCCCCAGCGGAATCGTAACGTAGTAGGTGCGATTGTTTCTTTCCTCTGTGATGGGAACGTCTACGATGATCAAAGTGTACTCATCTTCGATGGTAATACGGGACATTTCTTCCGCATCGAGTGGTGCTCGAAGGTCGGCAATGTCAATGTCGAAGGCGTTGGCGATTTCCAGTGATTCATTTTGTGTAGGATTGACGAGGTTGATCCAAGTACCCGGCTCAAGCGTGTCGATCTCTTTAAATTCAGTTGTTGTTGAGAGAAAAACTTGTTTCATATCCCCTATCCTTTCCTACTATTCAGTGATTCATTTTTTGCACCGTACTATTATACTATAAAAACAGCTTTTTGGGTAATAGAATTTCACATTTTTTGGTATAATGGAAAGCAATAATGGACTAGAAAGAACAAAGATGCAAGATAAAATTGTCATTCATGGGGCACGTGCCCATAACTTAAAAAATATTGATGTGGAGATTCCGCGAGACAAGCTGGTCGTCGTAACGGGCTTGTCAGGTTCTGGGAAATCCAGTCTGGCCTTTGATACCCTCTATGCTGAGGGCCAACGTCGCTATGTAGAGAGTCTATCAGCCTATGCTCGTCAGTTTTTGGGCAACATGGAAAAACCAGATGTGGATGCCATTGACGGTCTTAGCCCAGCTATTTCCATCGACCAGAAAACCACTAGTAAAAACCCACGCTCGACCGTTGGAACAACGACTGAAATTAATGATTATCTGCGTCTCCTCTACGCACGTGTGGGGACTCCTTACTGTATCAACGGACACGGGGCCATCAAGGCTTCGTCGGTAGAGCAAATTGTAGATCAGGTTTTGGAATTGCCGGAACGCCAACGCTTGCAGATTTTGGCGCCAGTCATTCGTAAGAAAAAAGGGCAACACAAGAGCGTCATTGAAAAGATTCAGAAAGATGGGTATGTCCGCGTCCGAGTGGACGGGGAAGTCTATGATGTGACCGAAGTTCCAGAATTGTCCAAGAGCAAGCAACACAATATCGATGGCGTGGTTGACCGTATTGTCATCAAGGAGGGCATTCGTAGCCGCCTCTTTGACTCAATCGAGGCTGCCCTTCGTATCGCAGAAGGCTATGTGATTATCGATACAATGGACGATTCTGAGTTGCTGTTCTCTGAGCATTACGCCTGTCCAGTTTGTGGCTTTACTGTGCCAGAGTTAGAGCCTCGTCTCTTCTCCTTCAATGCACCGTTTGGCTCATGTAGTGAGTGTGATGGTTTGGGAATCAAGCTGGAGGTGGATGTTGACTTGGTGGTTCCTGATACCAGCAAAACTTTGCGTGAAGGAGCGCTGGCGCCTTGGAATCCTATCTCATCTAACTACTATCCAAACATGCTAGAGCAGGCCATGACAGCCTTTGGGGTGGATATGGATAAGCCATTTGAAGACTTGTCAGAAGAAGATAAAAACTTGATTCTCTACGGCTCTGATGGCAAGGAATTCCATTTTCACTATGAAAATGAATTTGGTGGTGTGCGCGATATTGACATTCCTTTTGAAGGAGTGATTGGTAATATCAAGCGTCGTTACCATGAAACCAATAGTGATTACACGCGCACCCAGATGCGTCTCTACATGAATGAGCTAACCTGCGGTACTTGCCATGGCTACCGTCTCAATGACCAGGCCTTGTCTGTTCGTGTGGGTGGCGAGAAAGGGCCACATATTGGAGAAATCTCAGACCTGTCTATCGCAGACCATTTGGAGTTGGTGAGGCAGCTGACCTTGTCTGAAAATGAAGCCATCATCGCTCGTCCCATTTTCAAGGAAATAAAGGATCGCTTGACTTTCCTCAATAACGTAGGTCTTAACTATCTGACTCTGTCGCGTTCGGCAGGAACCCTTTCAGGTGGTGAGAGCCAGCGGATTCGTTTGGCGACCCAGATTGGATCCAACCTATCAGGTGTCCTATATATCCTGGATGAGCCGTCCATCGGTCTTCACCAGAGGGATAATGACCGCCTCATTGCCAGCCTGAAAAAGATGCGTGACTTGGGCAATACTCTCATCGTGGTGGAACATGACGAGGATACTATGCGCGAGGCGGATTATCTGATTGACGTTGGTCCGGGTGCCGGTGTTTTTGGTGGGGAGATTGTTGCTGCAGGAACACCTAAGCAAGTGGCTCGCAACAGCAAGTCTATCACAGGTCAGTACTTGTCAGGAAAAAGAGCGATTCCAGTGCCAGCAGAGCGCCGTGCTGGAAATGGTCGCTTTATCGAAGTGACGGGAGCGCGTGAGAATAACTTGCAAAATATCACTGCTCGTTTCCCATTAGGAAAATTCATCGCAGTGACGGGGGTATCAGGTTCAGGGAAATCGACCTTAATCAACAGCATCCTCAAAAAAGCCATTGCCCAGAAGCTCAACCGCAATTCAGACAAGCCTGGTAAGTTTAAGACGATTACAGGGATTGAGCATGTAGACCGCTTGATTGACATTGACCAGAGCCCAATTGGACGAACGCCGAGGTCCAACCCGGCTACCTATACGGGGGTCTTTGACGATATACGTGACCTTTTTGCCCAGACAAATGAGGCTAAGATTCGTGGTTACAAAAAGGGGCGTTTCAGTTTCAACGTCAAGGGTGGTCGTTGTGAAGCCTGCTCGGGTGACGGGATCATCAAGATTGAGATGCACTTCTTGCCAGATGTTTACGTGGCTTGTGAAGTCTGCCACGGGACTCGCTACAACAGCGAAACCCTTGAAGTTCACTACAAGGAAAAAAATATCTCGCAGGTCTTGGACATGACCGTCAACGATGCAGTGGAATTCTTCCAACACATTCCCAAGATTCAACGCAAACTTCAGACCATCAAGGATGTGGGGCTGGGCTATGTAACGTTAGGACAACCGGCTACCACCCTTTCTGGGGGAGAAGCTCAACGTATGAAGCTGGCTAGTGAACTCCACAAACGCTCAACAGGGAAATCCTTCTATATTCTGGATGAGCCGACAACAGGGCTTCATACTGAGGATATCGCTCGCTTGCTTAAAGTCTTGGCTCGCTTTGTCGACGATGGCAATACCGTCCTCGTCATCGAGCACAATCTAGATGTTATCAAGACGGCAGACCATATCATCGATTTGGGACCTGAGGGCGGTGTCGGTGGTGGAACCATCATCGCAACAGGAACTCCAGAAGAAGTAGCGGCCAATGAAGCCAGCTACACAGGACACTATTTGAAAGGAAAGTTACATCATGAATAAACGTGTGCAAGCATTTCTAGCTAAAATGCAAGAAAAAGAACTAGATGGTATCATCATCAACAACCTTAAAAACGTCTATTATTTGACTGGTTTTTGGGGTTCAAACGGAACCGTTTTTATCAGTCGTGACCGTCAGGTCTTGGTGACAGACTCTCGCTATATCATTGCGGCCAAGCAAGAAGTGACAGGTTTTGAGATTGTGGCTGACCGCGATGAGTTGGCTGTCATTGCAGGAATTGTCAAGGATATGGGCTTGTCTCGCATCGGTTTTGAGGACGAGATTTCGGTCTCTTATTACCACCGTATGCAGGCAGCTTTTACAGGGATTGATTTGCTTCCGCAGACTCAGTTTGTTGAAGGTCTTCGAATGATTAAGGATGAGAAAGAGATTGCGACTATTCGCAAGGCTTGTTCCATCTCAGACCAAGCTTTCCGCGATGCACTTGACTTTATCAAACCAGGAAAGACAGAGATTGAGATTGCCAACTTCCTTGATTTCCGCATGCGTGAGCTAGGAGCGGCCGGCTTGTCTTTTGATACCATTTTAGCGAGTGGTATCAACTCTTCCAAACCCCACGCTCATCCTATGCATAAGCCAGTAGAGCTTGGCGAAGCCATTACCATGGACTTTGGTTGTCTCTACGACCACTATGTGAGTGATATGACACGGACCATTTATCTAGGTCATGTCAGTGACGAGCAAGCAGAAATCTACAACACAGTTTTGAAAGCCAACCAAGCTCTGATTGACCAAGCCAAGGCAGGTCTAGGTTTCCGTGACTTTGACAAAATCCCTCGTGATATCATTGTGGAAGCAGGCTATGGAGAATACTTTACACATGGTATCGGACACGGTATCGGACTGGATATCCACGAAGAACCTTATTTTAGCCAAACTTCCAAAGAAGTCATTAAATCTGGTATGGTCTTGACTGATGAACCGGGTATCTATATTGAAGGTAAATACGGGGTTCGTATCGAGGATGATATCTTGATTACAGAAACAGGTTGTGAGTTATTGACACTTGCTCCAAAAGAATTGATTGTTATCTAAAAAATGAGATAAATCGTTGACTTTTATATTTTAAAGGTTTATACTGATAGACGAAAACGGTAGGTGAGGCTACCATAGGGATACGGATGACTACCGCAAAGCAGTGGAGACACTACTCGTTGGTCAACAGTCCTGGTCGCGAAGGCCAAGACTAAGCTCATTTCATTGCCCTATGGAGTTAAAGCTTGAACGAAAAAACAGATAATTAGTTTTTTAATCCTGCCATTTTATGGCAGGATTTTCTACTGTTTTAGAACAGGGAAAGGAGACAGACGATGCAAATTGACGACCACCCAGAACCGCACATACACAGCCAATCGCTGATTTGTGTCGTTCTGCCCTTATAAAGTGATTGGTCTCTGTGTATGAAACACATCATTCATACAGATAGGAGAAACCAATGAAAACTACAAAAGAAAGATTAGCAGCAGCTATTCACACACCTTTAAACGAGACTCTATCTTTTTATAAGACAAGTCTAACAGGCTTGACTGAGGAGCAGGTGGAGAAAAATCGTGACCTATATGGCGAAAACACCATCACCAAGGGTCAAGAAGACAGTATCCTCAAAAAGATTTACGAATCTATTATCAATCCATTTACAATCATCTTGCTGGTCATCGCCATGATCTCCATGGTGACCAATGTCTGGTTGGCGAAGCCTGGGCAAGAGGATCCAACGACCTCTATCATCATCGTCGTTCTCGTTCTAATCTCTGGTGGTATACGCTTTGTACAAGAATTACGGAGCGATAAGGCGGCGACCAATCTATCAAAAATGATTGTGAACACAGCCACAGTAATTCGCGAAGGCCAGAGTTTAGAGGTAGCAATTGAAGATTTGGTCGTTGGAGATATAGTCAAATTGAGTGCTGGGGATATGATTCCAGCAGACCTCATTTTAATTGAATCGCGCGATTTCTTTGTTCAACAGTCTGGCTTGACAGGCGAAAGTGACTCGGTTGAAAAACTGGCCTTGTCAAAAATGAGTCAGTCAAACTTTGATAGTCTGCTAGAAGCAGAAGCGCTCGCCTTTATGGGAACCAATGTGATATCAGGAAGTGCCAAGGCTTTGATTCTAGCGGTCGGTGATGACACCATGATGGGGGAAATCGAGCAGACTCTCAATACTTATGACGAACCGACCTCTTTTGAACGGGAGATGAACAGCATCTCTTGGCTCTTAATCCGTTTGATGTTAGTCATGGTTCCTATCGTATTTCTTTCCAATGGCTTGACAGATGGGGATTGGTTAGAAGCTGGCGTATTTGCCTTGAGTGTGGGTGTCGGACTCACACCTGAGATGCTTCCCATGATTATCACGGCAAGTTTAGCAAAAGGCTCCATTATCATGGCCAAGGAAAAAGTCGTCATCAAAAAACTCAATGCTATACAAGATTTAGGTGCTATTGATATCTTATGCACGGATAAAACTGGAACCCTTACTCAAGACGAAATTGTCCTTGAATATCCTTTGGATATACATGGAGATTTGGATTTGTCTGTATTGAGACGTGCCTATCTCAATTCCTATTTTCAAACCGGTTTGAAAAACTTGATGGACCGTGCCATTATCAGTAGAACTGAAAAAGAAGCTAAAGAACACGCTATTTTACAAAGTTTGGATACTAGCTTTCAAAAAATAGATGAATTGCCCTTTGATTTTGAACGCAGACGGATGAGTGTCATCGTCAAGGATGAAAACGAAGTTGTTAGTTTGGTAACCAAGGGTGCTCTAGAGGAAATGCTTGCGATTTCAACCCATGTGGAATATCAAGGTCAGATTAGCCCTCTGACGGATGATATCCGAGTGGAGATCTTAAAAGAAGTGGACCAACTCAATCAACAGGGCTTGAGAGTCTTGGGAGTCGCGTATAAAACAGGCCTCAAAGAAGGTTTTGCTTACTCCGTTGAAGATGAAAAAGAGATGATTCTAACAGGATATCTTGCCTTCTTAGACCCACCAAAACCATCAGCAGCACCTGCTATTCAAGCTTTGTTAGAGCACGGTGTTCAAACCAAGATCTTGACTGGGGACAATGAGAAGGTAACCCAAGCAGTATGTGAAAAAGTTGGTTTAGACGTTGATCAAATCTTGTTGGGTTCTGATATTGATGCCATGTCGGACAAAGAGTTGGCCCAAGCAGTTGAGAAGGTGACTGTCTTTGCCAAACTCTCTCCTGATCAAAAAGCACGAATCATCTTACAAATCAAATCCAACGGACATTGTGTCGGCTATATGGGAGATGGAATCAATGATGCCCCTTCTATGAAAGTAGCAGATGTGGGGATTTCTGTTGACACAGCAGTAGATATTGCCAAAGAAACCGCTGATGTCATTTTGCTAGATAAAGATTTGATGGTGCTTGAAAAAGGTCTGGTTGAAGGGCGCAAAGTCTATGCCAACATGACCAAATATATCAAGATGACGGTCAGCTCTAATTTCGGGAACATTCTGTCTCTACTGGTGTCTGGTATCTTTTTGCCTTTCCTTCCCATGGCACCTATTCACTTAATTGTTTTGAATCTTGTCTATGACCTTTCTTGTGTTGCCTTGCCATTTGATAATGTGGATGAAGACTTTTTGAAGAAGCCTCATAAGTGGGAGGCTCAGTCCATTACTCGTTTTATGATTTGGATGGGGCCAATTTCTTCTGCTTTCGATATTTTGACCTTTATTTTGCTCTATTTTGTCATTGTTCCAATGGCGACAGGTCAAGCCTATGTTCATGGAGCAGAGTCGGCAACTAGTTTTATCATTTTGTTCCAGACAGGTTGGTTCATTGAATCTATGTGGTCCCAAACCATGGTCATCCATATGCTTCGTTCAGCAAAACTTCCTTTCTTACAAAGTCGTCCGTCATGGTTTGTTCTTGGGACAACCTTGCTAGCAGCCAGTTTTGTGACTTTCCTTCCCTACTCTTCAATCGCCGGCATCCTTCGTTTAATCCCTTTGAAACCAATTTATTTCCTTTTTTTGCTCTTGATAATCGTTCTCTATATGATCAGTGTTACAGTAGTGAAACGAATGTATATCAAAAAATTTAAAAGTTGGCTATAAATTGGATTTGTCAAGAAAAAAGTACGAAAATCGCTAAAAAAGTTAAATTTTTTTAAAAATAGGTCGCAAGTCGGATGTTTTTTATGGTATAATAGACTAAACTGATAGTAACATGTAGCGAAAGGGGTAGGCACATGATTAAGATTTATACCGTCTCCAGTTGCACAAGCTGTAAGAAAGCGAAGACTTGGCTCAACGCACACCAGTTAAGTTATAAAGAACAAAACCTTGGTAAAGAAGGGATTACGAGAGAAGAACTACTTGATATTCTGACAAAGACAGATAATGGAATTGCCAGCATTGTATCATCAAAAAACCGCTATGCGAAAGCTTTAGGAGTTGACATCGAAGATTTGAGTGTGAATGAAGTGCTCAACTTAATCATGGAAACACCACGGATCTTAAAGAGTCCGATTCTAGTTGACGAGAAGCGTTTGCAGGTCGGTTACAAAGAAGATGATATCCGTGCCTTTTTACCACGCTCTGTCCGTAATGTAGAAAATGCAGAAGCACGTTTGCGTGCAGCTCTATAAACATCAAGGCTGGGGTATCTCCTAGCCTTGTTCATTTTTTATCAAAAAATCATGTGAGGAATTATGAAAAAGATAGTAATTGGCGCGGCTACTCTCCTCCTGCTACTTGCAGGTTGTGGTCAAAAGAAGGGAACGACATCCAGTTCAAAAAGTGAATCCGAAACACTCCAATCTACTCTGCCAGTTTTGGAAAATGCGGAAAAGAATACGGTTGTGACCAAGACTTTGATTTTCCCGGAGTCAGGAGATGGCGTCAAGCAAACGCAAACCATTACCTATAAAGGGAAACAATTTCTAAAATTGGTTATTCGTCAGATACGGCCCTTAAGTGAGGAATTGAAATCCTTTATCGCTGACCACGGTCTTGAAGCTACAAAGAAAGCCTTCGCGGAAGCCGAGGAGAAAGATGAAAGTCTCCAAGAAGCACGTAAGTTAGAGGGTTTTACGGTTGAGACTCAGTTAATCAGCGAGACAGAGATGGAAACTACTACGACTTATGATTTTCAAATTTTAGATGTCAAAAAGGCGGCGCAAGTAGAATATCTAAAGAATATTGGCTTAGAGACTCTTTTGAAAAATGAACCAAGCCAATATATCGCAGACAGAGTGGCAAATGGTGCGACAGAACAGTAAGAAAATCCAAATAAATGGATTGACTTAATTGTAGAACGTAAGGAAATGTGCTATAATAGTACTATTCTAAGGAAAGAGGGTGTTAGAATGGGATTTACTGAAGAAACTGTACGTTTTAAATTGGATGATTCCAATAAGAAGGAGATCAGTGAAACGTTGACAGATGTCTATGCTTCTCTGAATGAAAAGGGGTATAACCCTATCAATCAGATCGTCGGTTATGTATTGAGTGGAGACCCTGCCTACGTTCCTCGTTACAATAATGCACGAAATCAAATCCGTAAGTATGAGCGTGATGAAATTGTTGAAGAATTGGTACGCTACTACCTTAAAGGACAAGGAGTCGATCTATAATCTATGAGAATTATGGGATTGGACGTCGGTTCAAAAACGGTAGGCGTGGCCATTAGCGACCCACTAGGATTCACTGCTCAAGGACTTGAAATCATCCAGATTGATGAGAATCAGGGTCAGTTTGGTTTTGACCGTATCAGGGAACTGGTTGACAGCTATAAGGTGGAACGCTTTGTAGTGGGCTTACCTAAAAATATGAACAATACCAGTGGTCCGCGAGTAGAAGCCAGCCAAGCCTACGGAGCAAAATTAGAAGAAATTTTTGGTTTACCCGTAGACTATCAAGATGAGCGCTTGACGACGGTCGCAGCCGAGCGTATGCTGATTGAGCAGGCTGACATCAGTCGCAACAAGCGAAAAAAAGTTATTGATAAATTGGCTGCTCAGCTGATTTTGCAAAATTATTTAGATAGAAAATTTTAAGACAGAGGAGAAACTATGTCACACGATCACAACCATGACCACGAAGAACGTGAATTGATTACACTAGTAGACGAGCAAGGAAATGAAACCTTGTTTGAAATTCTTTTGACCATTGACGGGAAAGAAGAATTTGGTAAAAACTATGTTCTTCTAGTGCCGGTTAACGCAGAAGAAGATGAAAACGGCGAAGTTGAAATCCAAGCTTACTCATTCATCGAAAATGAAGACGGAACCGAAGGCGAATTGCAACCAATCCCAGAAGATTCAGAAGATGAATGGAACATGATTGAAGAAGTCTTCAACAGCTTTATGGAGGAGTAAAAACGTCCGGGGGACGTTTTTAGCCCTGCGCTAGAAATTAGAAACGCAGGCAGTCTGGGAGACTGTATCAGCCCAACTCCCAGAAATTGGAGAGAGTTGGAACATCCAGTGGATGTTTTTAGCCCAGCTCCTTGAAAAAAGAGAGAGCTGGTAAGTCCAGTGAACATTTTTACCCTTACGCTAAAAATAAAGACCGTAAGTAAGACCGGGAGACGTTTTTAGCCCACATTGAAATTCATAGTAGCTAGTGATTAGCTAACCAGGTAAGAGGTTGGGATTTTTGTCCCAACCTCGCTTTTTATTTGCAATCATACTTTGATGCGGTAGTGGAACGTACTTTTGTTAAGGAGATGTGTATGTTTGAAGTAGAAGAATGGCTCCATAGTCGGATTGGTTTAAACTTTAGATCTGGACTTGGAAGAATGCAGCGAGCAGTGGATTTGCTAGGGAATCCTGAGAAGACTTATCCCATTATCCATGTAACAGGAACTAACGGTAAGGGGTCAACTATTGCCTTTATGAGGAAGTTGTTTGCAGTTCATGGGAAAAAAGTTGGCACTTTTACCTCTCCTCATATCATCAGCATCAATGATCGAATCTGTATCAATGGGCAAGCAGTCGCAGATGAAGACTTTATCCGTATAGCTAACCAAGTCAAAGAGATGGAAAAAACTCTTTTAGAAACACATGATCAATTGTCTTTCTTTGAGTTGCTGACCCTGATTGCTTTCCTCTATTTTAGGGAACAAGAGGTGGATTTGGTTTTGCTAGAAGTGGGGATTGGTGGACTACTTGATACCACTAATGTCGTAACAGGAGAGATTGCAGTTATTGCTTCCATTGGCCTAGATCACCAGGAGACCTTGGGGGATAGTCTGGAGGAAATAGCAGAGCAGAAGGCTGGTATCTTCAAGGTCGGAAAGAAGG
>CAJPRB010000033.1:0-13641 GCA_905372925.1 uncultured Streptococcus sp. | reverse complement strand
ACGTGCGGCGGAATACCGTGACCTGATTCAGGCCATTGGGACTCTTCGGACCAAGCAACGGGTTATGGCCAAGGATCTCCAAAACCGTGATGTATTTGGCTACTATGTCGACAAGGGTTGGATGTGTGTTCAGGTTTTCTTTGTCCGTCAAGGAAAACTCATCGAGCGGGATGTCAATCTCTTCCCCTACTACAATGATCCGGACGAGGACTTTTTGACCTATGTGGGGCAGTTTTATCAAGAAAAATCCCACCTGGTTCCCAATGAGGTATTGATTCCGCAGGATATTGATGAAGAAGCAGTCAAGGCCTTGGTGGATACCAAGATTATCAAACCCCAACGTGGAGAGAAAAAACAACTGGTCAATCTAGCTATAAAGAATGCCCGTGTTAGTCTGGAGCAGAAATTTAACCTGCTAGAAAAATCTGTCGAAAAGACCCAAGGGGCTATTGAAAATCTAGGACGCTTGCTCCAAATACCGACTCCAGTTCGAATTGAGTCCTTTGATAACTCTAATATCATGGGAACCAGCCCTGTTTCAGCTATGGTGGTCTTTGTTAATGGCAAACCAAGTAAGAAGGATTACCGTAAGTACAAGATAAAAACGGTTGTTGGTCCAGACGACTATGCCAGTATGCGTGAAGTTATCCGCAGACGCTATGGTCGAGTCCAGCGTGACGGTTTGACTCCTCCAGATTTGATTGTCATCGATGGGGGACAAGGTCAAGTCAATATTGCCAAGCAGGTCATTCAAGAAGAGCTAGGATTGGATATTCCAATTGCAGGTCTGCAAAAGAATGACAAGCACCAAACCCATGAACTGCTCTTTGGAGATCCACTGGAAGTGGTAGAGTTATCTCGCAATTCTCAGGAATTTTTCCTGCTCCAACGCATCCAAGATGAGGTACACCGCTTTGCTATCACTTTCCACCGACAACTGCGCTCCAAAAATTCCTTTTCATCACAACTGGATGGGATTGACGGTCTGGGTCCTAAACGTAAGCAGAATCTCATGAAGCATTTCAAGTCTCTCGCTAAAATCAAGGAAGCCAGTGTGGATGAGATTGTCGAAGTTGGTTTGCCAAGGGCGGTCGCAGAAGCTGTGCAAACCAAGTTGAACCCGCAGGAAGAAGTGGAGTTGGCTCAAGTGGCGGAAGGTAGTGTAGATTACCAAACAGAAGGAGAGTATCATGAACCATAAAATCGCGATTTTATCAGATATTCATGACAATGCGACGGCACTAGAAGTAGTGATTACAGAATCTTCGGCGGATTTAGATGATTAATATATAAATAATAGGCCGTAAAAACGGTCTTTTGTGGTATAATGGGAAAGAAGTGAACCAGAATGGAGTGTCAATTATGATACCTTTAGAAAAATCAAATCCGTCTGAAGTTGAGAAAATTTGCTTGGAATTATATAAAAAAATGAGTTTTCAAGGTTATCCTGAATTTAAAAATGATTTAAATAGTTGGGTAGCCAGTAATGTACCAGTGCTAGCAAGTGAAAGGGATGCTTTTCTAAAGATAATGATAGGTGAGTATTCATTTTTAGAGAATCTTAAAGAATTGTTGGATAATTTCGTAGATGAAGAACCTAGATTAGCAGAGTATCTAAAAAAATCTTATGGAAAGATAGATTCGAGATTAAGGAAGAAATTAATTGATTTAAAGAACGTTTCGGTATGCCCGTATTGTAATCGTAATTATATAAACTCAACATATAAAATACTTCATTGTAATAATTGTAATCAAGACTTATTTGTAATTGATGAGGTTGAAAAAGAATGTCCGGGTTGCAAGCAAGAAATTAGTGGTCAGACTAAAGTAGTAAACACTGCTCAACTAGACCACTTTTTTCCAAAAGACAGCTATCCACTATTTGCGGTTTCATTTTATAATTTAATTCCTAGTTGTTATAGTTGTAATCATGTGAAATCAAATAAGGATTTAGAATATAGTCCCTATGATACTAGTTTTCCATTCGATGATGTAAAGTTTACATACATTCCAAAGTCTGTCGATGAGATTAAAATCAAAATTGTTTCTTGTGATATTAACTTTGAAAATGGAATTCGTGATTTGGGTATAGAGGAGCTATATCAAAGCCACATTGATGTGGTCAATGAATTGATTTGGAAAAAAGAAGTATATACAGATAGTTATAGAGAGGGTTTGTCAGAAATCTTAAATCAAACAAACCTTGAATTGAGCAAGGCTGAGGTGAATCGCTTTATAACAGGTCACTACACAGACAAAGAAAATTATGGGAAAAGACCACTTTCAAAAATGGTTACAGATATTAGCAAAGAAATTGGACTAGTAGGAGAAGAAGAATGAAATTAATTGCTTTGGTGATTAAACAGTATGATGAGCTTTTTAAGAATCAGATTTTTAATTTTTCAGATGAATATAAAGTAAATTTTGATTTTGAAACGAATGAACTTAAAATTGAAAAAAATCCAGACTATATTGAAAACTTTTATGGAGAGTCTATTTATAATATTTCACCGGTAGTTGGGATAAATGGTGTGGGAAAAAGCACTATTTTAAATCTGATAGGCTATTATTATCGTGCGGAAGATCAAAACAAAGATATAAATCAATTTTTCCATGTGTATTTAGATACTAATAGAAAATTTTATCTAAGAGATAAAAATTATGATTTATCGTCAATCACTATAGAAGGTCTAGCAACAGATAAAGTTGATATAAGTGGATACTGTGATGCTCAAAAGAGAGATAAGCTGATTTATATCATGAACGAAGATAGACGTCCAAGCGGAAGTTACGGAGGACAATCATTATTAGATATTTACTTAGCAGAATCTTCTAAATGGTATATGTTGAATGGTATCTTTGAAGCTTATGAAGAATTATATTTCCGAGGATTGGTATCTTCATCATATAAATTTAGTTTTGGAGTTAATAAGTATGATATTCCAGATAAATATTTAAATGATTGGGAAGATAGAGAGTTTTTTTTCTGTCTTGTTTTGAAAGTAATTGTGAATGTTTGTAATGAGTTCAAGTATTGTTTAAGCGATGAAGAGATTGAAAGATATTTTATAGAAGGGAAGTATCTGTCTTTATTTGATAAAATAAAAAAAGAAATAGAAGAAGAAAAGAAAGACTTTATAGATTCATTAGTCAATTTTCTAAATTATTTAGAACAGTTTATTCACAAGTACAAGATAAAAGAATACAGTGATAGTATGAAAAGTCGGATAGTTGAGTTAGGATATGGGGAAAAGAATTTTGATAATCGAATCGAATTTGAAAGGCTATATCTGGATTATGAGGAATTAGAAAAGAATGCATTAGATTTGAAGTACTATGGTTTTAGAGTAATAGATGATTTTTATTATAATATGTCTACTGGTGAAACAAATATATTAAAAGTGATGAGTTATGTAAAGTGGTTACAAATGAATCCCTCTCAAGGGACATGTCAATTAGTAGTGGATGAATTAGAATCGGGCATGCACCTCGAATGGTCTAGAAGCTTAATAAACTTTTTAGTCAACTATATAAATGAAATCAACAAAGTAGGAGGAATGAACTTCCAACTCATCTTCACAACCCACTCTCCCTATATGTTATCTGATATTAAACCAGGAAATGTGATTATGATTGAAAAAAATCAAGAAACGGGATATTCAGAAGGAAAAGTTTTACAAAATACTTTCGCTAAGAATATCCAAGAAATCATGAAGGAAAACTTGATTGATAACATTTATGGTGATTTTGCCTTAGCAAAGATTAATTCTATGATTGAAAGACTTAATGGGGAAGAGGAGCAGGAAGGAAATGAAGAAGAACTATTAAAAGAAATTCATTTAATCAGCGAGCCTATTCTTCGTAATAAATTATTAGAGATGTATGATAAGAAATACAATACCTCAGAATTTAGTATTGAAAAGCAACTACAGAAGTTGAATCTAAATGAGGAACAACGCAAGCAGGTCAGAGCAATGATTGAAGAAAATATAAGTAGTGCCAATGCGGATAGATGAGTTTGTAAGTAAATAGATTGAATTATCAATACAATCATTTGAAAATGAATAATAGAAAGTAATAATATGAATCATAAAATCGCAATTTTATCAGACATTCATGGCAATGCAACGGCACTAGAAGCAGTGATTGCAGATGCTAAAAATCAAGGAGCCAGTGAATATTGGCTTATGGGAGACGTTTTCCTCCCGGGTCCAGGTGCAAATGACTTGGTCGCTCTGTTAAAGGAACTTCCTATCACAGCAAGTGTGCGAGGCAATTGGGATGATTGTGTCCTTGAGGCTTTAGATGGGGAATATGGCTTAGAAGACCCACAGGAAGTCCAGCTCTTGCGTATGACCCAGTTTTTAATGGAGCGAATGGATCCTGAAACGATTGTCTGGCTACGAAGCTTACCTTTGCTAGAAAAGAAAGAAATTGACGGATTGCGCTTTTCTCTTTCTCATAATTTGCCTGATAAGAACTATGGTGGTGACTTGTTGGTTGACAATGATACGGAGAAATTTGACCGGCTACTTGATGAGGAGACAGATGTGGCAGTCTACGGTCATGTCCACAAGCAGTTGCTTCGTTATGGTAGTCAAGGGCAACAAATTATCAACCCTGGTTCGATTGGCATGCCCTATTTTGATTGGGAGGCGTTAAAAAATCACCGTGCCCAGTATGCCGTGATAGAAGTTGAAGATGGGGAATTGGTCAATATCCATTTTTGTAAAGTCGCTTATGATTATGAAGCGGAGCTAGAATTGGCCAAGTCCAAAGGCCTTCCCTTTATCGAAATGTATGAAGAGCTACGACGAGAAGACAACTATCGGGGGCACAATCTGGAACTTTTAGCTAGTTTAATTGAAAAGCATGGATATGTAGAGGATGTGAAAGATTATTTTGATTTTCTGCAAAGTTAGAAATAAAATGGACGCCCTTAATTTGAAGTGAGGTTTGTAGTCGAATTGCTTAGAAGAGAGTCAGACGATAAGGAAGAAAAGATGGCTTAGCTAAAGTTTGACATTGAAATTATTTTGTTATAGAATGGACTTAATTCTTAATATAAAGGAGAACATTATGAAGAAAATTATCACAGCCAGTATGGCTCTTTTATCTGTTGTTGTTTTAGCAGCATGTTCAGGGAAAACAACGTCTGATTCTTCGACTAAGACTTCAAGCTCTGTAGAACAAACTTCTTCTTCAGAGACTTCATCAACAACGTCTAGTTCAAAGACAGAAAATAATGAGGTTGTTTTGATCACCGATGAAGAAATTGACAATGCTAAAACTGTTGGAGATGTGAAGAAAGTCTTTGGTAAACTAGTCGACAATTATAAAAAGCATGCAGTTGAAATTGGGGAAAAAATTCCAGAGAGTGGAAAAGAAGCATATAACGCCCAAGTTGAACCAGCGCTTAAGTCTATGGAGACTGTAAGAGAGTCATTTAACGAAAGCCTTTCAAGTATTGGTTCTGATGATACAGTAGTGCCAGAACAAACTCGTACTCTATTTGTTCAACAGTTGAAAACTGGACGTGACACAATGAAGAAAGCGCTGGAAGCGGCTTATAAAGCAATTGCTCCATACACATCTGGTCAATAATATAAGAAAGTAGGTGTTCGATCACCTGCTTTTTGATTGCTTCAAATCTAAAGCGATACCTACTTAAATAGCTCCAAATTAATAGCAGAGAGTTTGAAAGAAGTACTAACTCTATGAAAAATCCCTGCAAGCTCTTTCAAAATATGGTAGAATGGATGCAGTAGAATTAGAAAAGGAAATCGATTATGAAATTTCTTGAATTAAATAAAAAACGTCATGCGACCAAGCATTTCACTGATAAGCCGGTTGATCCCAAAGATGTTCGCACAGCTATCGAAATCGCAACCTTGGCTCCAAGTGCCCACAACAGCCAGCCATGGAAGTTTGTGGTTGTTCGTGAGAAAAATGATGAATTGGCAAAATTGGCTTATGGTTCGAACTTTGAGCAGGTATCATCAGCGCCTGTAACCATTGCCCTATTTACAGATACAGACCTAGCCAAACGCGCTCGCAAGATTGCCCGAGTTGGCGGCGCTAATAACTTTTCTGAAGAGCAACTTCAATATTTTATGAAGAATCTGCCTGCTGAATTTGCACGTTACAGTGAGCAACAGGTCAGCGACTACCTAGCTCTTAATGCAGGTTTGGTTGCCATGAACTTGGTTCTCGCTTTGACAGACCAAGGAATCGGTTCTAATATTATCCTTGGATTTGATAAATCAAAAGCCAATGAAGTTTTAGATATCGAAGACCGTTTTCGTCCAGAACTTTTGATTACGGTAGGTTACACAGACGAGAAATTAGAACCAAGCTACCGCTTGCCAGTAGATGAAATCATCGAGAAAAGATAGAAAGAAGAAAAAATGACAGCAATTGATTTTACAGCAGAAGTAGAAAAACGCAAAGAAGACCTCTTGGCTGACTTGTTTAGCCTTTTGGAAATCAACTCAGAACGTGATGATAGCAAGGCTGATGTCCAGCATCCATTTGGGCCTGGTCCGGTAAAAGCCTTGGAAAAATTCCTTGAAATCGCAGACCGCGATGGCTACCCAACTAAGAATGTCGACAACTATGCAGGACATTTTGAGTTTGGTGATGGAGAAGAAGTTCTCGGAATCTTTGCCCATATGGACGTAGTGCCTGCTGGTAGCGGTTGGGACACAGATCCATATACACCAACTATCAAAGACGGTCGCCTTTATGCGCGTGGAGCTTCAGATGACAAGGGGCCTACAACAGCTTGTTATTATGGTTTGAAAATCATCAAAGAATTGGGACTTCCAACTTCTAAGAAAGTTCGTTTCATTGTCGGAACAGACGAAGAATCCGGCTGGGCAGATATGGACTACTACTTCGAGCACGTAGGATTAGCGAAACCAGACTTTGGTTTCTCTCCAGATGCTGAATTCCCTATCATCAATGGTGAAAAAGGGAATATTACAGAATACCTTCACTTTGCAGGTGAAAATACTGGCGCAGCTCGTCTTCACAGTTTTACAGGTGGCTTGCGTGAAAACATGGTACCGGAGTCAGCAACAGCAGTTGTCTCAGGCGACTTAGTTGATTTGCAAGCTAAGCTAGATGCCTTCGTTGCAGAGCACAAACTCAGAGGAGAAATCCAAGAAGAGAATGGTCAATACAAGGTTACGATTATCGGTAAATCAGCTCATGGTGCTATTCCTGCTTCAGGTGTCAATGGTGCGACCTACCTTGCCCTCTTCCTCAGCCAGTTTGACTTTGCAGGACCTGCAAAAGACTATCTTGACATCGCTGGAAAAATTCTTTTGAATGACCATGAGGGTGAAAATCTCAAGGTATCTCATGTGGATGAAAAAATGGGTGCCCTTTCTATGAATGCCGGTGTTTTCCGCTTCGATGAAACAAGCGCTGACAATACGATTGCCCTCAACTTCCGTTATCCAAAAGGAACAAGTCCAGAGCAGATCAAGTCAATCCTTGAGACCTTGCCAGTTGCTTCTGTTAGCCTTTCTGAACACGGTCACACACCTCACTATGTGCCAATGGAAGATCCACTTGTACAAACCTTGTTGAATGTCTATGAAAAACAAACTGGACTTCAAGGTCATGAACAAGTCATCGGTGGTGGAACCTTTGGTCGCTTGCTGGAACGTGGGGTTGCCTACGGTGCTATGTTCCCGGACTCAATCGATACCATGCACCAAGCCAATGAATTTATCGCCTTGGACGATCTCTTCCGAGCAGCAGCAATCTATGCAGAAGCTATTTATGAATTGATCAAATAAAACGATAGAAGTCTGAGATTTTATGCTTAGACTTCTTTTTGGAGGGAAAACAGATGTCTCAAATCGAAAGAATCAAGCAAGCCATTATGGCGGATCCACAGAATACCAGCTATACAGAACGCGGAATCGAACCTCTCTTTGCAGCGCCAAAGACAGCACGTATCAATATCGTCGGTCAAGCGCCTGGTTTAAAGACTCAGGAGGCAGGTCTTTATTGGAAGGATAAGAGTGGTGATCGTCTGCGTGAGTGGTTAGGTGTAGATGAAGATACCTTTTACAATTCAGGATATTTTGCCGTTTTGCCTATGGATTTCTACTTTCCAGGGCATGGAAAATCAGGCGACCTTCCACCCCGTAAAGGCTTTGCCGAAAAATGGCATCCCCAACTCCTCAAGGAATGTCCAAATATTGAATTGACCCTTTTGATTGGACAATATGCTCAGGCCTATTATCTTCATGAGAAGGTTAGTGGCAAGGTAACAGAGCGAGTAAAATGCTACAAAGACTATTTGCCAGAGTATTTTCCTTTAGTTCACCCTTCTCCTCGTAATCAAATCTGGATGGCTAAAAATCCTTGGTTTGAGGCAGAAGTGGTGCCAGATTTGAAAGCATTGGTACAAAAGATTATTCATCAATAAAGGAGAAAAACTATGGATGCTTATCAACAAGTAGCTAATAAGTTGCAAGAGTTGGGAATCACCTTTGATGTGGTGGAGCACCCACCTGTATTTACGACAGAGCAGGCAGATAGCTATATTGAAGGAATGGAAGGAGTCCGGACTAAGTCCATGTTTTTGACCAATAGGAAGAAAACTCAGTACTATCTGCTCATAATGGATGACAAGAAACGATTGGATATGGATGACTTTAAAGTTCAAGTGGGAGTCGATCGGATTCGAATGGCCTCATTGGACTCCTTGGCTGAGAAAATGAACCTGCCAGCAGGAACAGTATCACCTTTTGGTTTGTTAAATAATGATGAAAAAGACATTCTAGTTTATTTTGATAAGGACATTGTATCGGAGGATATCATGACTTTCCATCCCAATACTAATGAAAAGACCATCTTTATTAAAACCCAAGACTTGTTCCGATTTTTAGAGTCAATTGGATTTACCTATGAGTTTTTAACTTTGCCTTAAAGGCATCAAAAAGGAGAAATCATGAAAGAAATTTCCTTCGATGAATTTTACCAGCTCTATCAGAAAGAGTCCCTTTCCGTTTTAGATGTGAGAGAAGTAGAAGAGTTCGAGACGCTTCATTTAGAAGGTGCTCAGAACCTACCACTTAGTCAATTAGCTGATATCTATGATCAGTTGGATAAGGACCTCTTGCATTATGTCATTTGTAAATCTGGGATGAGATCAGCGCGTGCTTGTCAATTTCTAGCTGAACAGGGTTATGAGGTTATCAATGTCCAAGGTGGAATGACGGCCTTTGAAAATCTTTAAGCCTATACAGCGATAGATCCTAATCTTCCCTTGCTCGGTTCCAATTGAGTGAGGGATTTTGTTTTTAGATAATTCTTATTTTTAAAAATATTGAAAACATTCAATGATTAATTTTGGATACTTTTTTCAGAGTCTTAATCATGGTATACTAGGTCAGTATTTTAGAAATATGAAGGAGATTATTATGGCTAAAAAAGGTGCCCTAACAGGCTTGCTCCTGTTTGGAATATTTTTTGGTGCGGGGAACTTGATCTTTCCGCCTTCTCTAGGTGCCCTATCTGGAGAACAGTTTCTTCCTGCTATCGCAGGTTTTGTCTTTTCAGGTGTCGGTATTGCCGTCTTGACACTTATTATTGGAACTCTAAACCCTAAAGGATATATTCACGAGATTTCTAAGAAAATCTCACCTTGGTTTGCGACTCTTTATCTTGCAGTCCTCTATCTATCGATTGGTCCCTTCTTTGCCATTCCGCGTACAGCCACAACAGCTTATGAAGTTGGGATTAGCCCCCTCTTGTCTGAAGCAAATAAAGGTCTAGGATTGATTATCTTTACCTTGCTTTACTTTGTCGCAGCCTATCTGATTTCACTCAATCCATCAAAGATTTTGGACCGTATCGGACGAATCTTGACACCAGTCTTTGCTTTGCTTATCGTTATCTTAGTTGTACTAGGTGCCTTTAAATATGGTGGAACAAATCCTCAAGTAGCTTCAGAAGCCTATCAAGCATCTGCTTTCGGAACAGGTTTCCTAGAGGGGTATAACACCTTGGATGCCCTTGCCTCAGTGGCCTTCAGTGTCATCGCTGTTCAAACCTTGAAACAACTTGGATTCTCAAGTAAGAAAGAGTACATTTCAACTATTTGGGTTGTTGGTATCGTTGTAGCTCTTGCCTTTAGCGCTCTTTACATTGGTTTAGGTTTCCTTGGAAATCATTTCCCAGTACCAGCAGAAGCGATGAAGGGTGGAACACCAGGTGTTTATATCTTGTCGCAAGCTACTCAAGAAATCTTTGGTTCAACAGCTCAACTTTTCCTTGCTGTTATGGTAACTGTAACTTGCTTCACAACGACAGTTGGCTTGATTGTGTCGACAGCAGAGTTCTTTAACGGTCGTTTCCCACAAATCAGCTACAAGGTCTATGCAACTGCCTTTACCTTGATTGGATTTGCTATTGCCAACCTTGGTCTTGATGCAATCATTAAGTATTCAGTGCCAGTACTGGTAATCTTGTACCCAATCACCATCGCCATTGTGATGATCGTGATTGTCAATAAATTTGTTGCCCTGTCAAAACCGGGCATGCAATTAACCATTGGGTTTGTTACAGCTATTGCTCTTGCAAGCGTCCTTGGCAGTTCCTTTAAGATTGAGTTTCTAGCAAACCTCGTCAATGCCCTTCCGTTTGCAGCTGCCTCTCTACCATGGTTGGTGCCAGCTATTATTGGAATTTTGCTTTCCTTGGTTTTACCAAACAAGCAAGAAAGCGATGTTTTTGAAATGGAATAAAAAATAGAAATCACTTTTGTAAGTCAACTCTACAGGAGTGATTTTTCTTTTTTCCTCTCTACTGAAATGTGCTATAATAGGTAGCAAAAGAGGTGAAGAAATGAATCAAACTGTAAACTATATCAAAGAATTAACCGCTATTGCATCTCCGACGGGTTTTACTCGTGAGATTTCAGACTATCTAGTCCATACTTTAGAGAAACTTGGCTACCAGCCAGTTCGTACAGCAAAGGGTGGTGTCAATGTGACCATTAAAGGTCAAAATGATGACCAACAGCGCTATGTAACTGCTCATGTGGACACACTCGGAGCCATTGTACGTGCTATCAAACCTGACGGTCGTCTCAAATTGGACCGTATCGGTGGTTTCCCTTGGAACATGATTGAGGGAGAAAACTGTACCGTTCATGTGGCTAGTACAGGTAAAAAGATATCTGGAACTATCCTCATCCACCAGACATCATGCCATGTCTACAAAGATGCTGGAACTGCTGAACGCACACAGGACAATATGGAAGTGCGTTTGGATGAAAAAGTGACCAATGAAAAAGAAACCCGTGCCTTGGGCATCGAGGTTGGTGACTTCATCAGCTTTGACCCACGAACTGTTGTGACAGAGACTGGTTTCATCAAGTCTCGCCATTTGGACGACAAAGTAAGTGCAGCGATTTTGCTCAATCTTCTTCGTGTTTATAAGGAAGAGGGGATTGAATTGCCAGTAACAACTCATTTTGCTTTTTCAGTCTTTGAAGAGGTGGGTCACGGTGCCAACTCCAATATTCCAGCTCAGGTAGTAGAATATCTGGCTGTGGATATGGGAGCTATGGGCGATGACCAGCAGACGGATGAGTATACAGTTTCTATCTGTGTCAAGGACGCTTCAGGTCCCTATCACTATGACTTCCGTCAACATTTAGTAGCTTTGGCGAAGGAGCAAGAGATTCCATTTAAGCTCGATATCTATCCATTTTATGGATCGGATGCTTCCGCAGCTATGTCAGCAGGAGCAGAGGTTAAGCATGCCCTCCTTGGAGCTGGTATTGAGTCCAGTCACTCTTACGAACGAACACACATTGATTCGGTAGTGGCGACTGAGCGTATGGTTGATGCCTATCTCAAGAGCGAGGGGGTATCATAGAATGTGCTTAATCTGTCAGAGAATTGAACTCATCAAAGCTGGACAAAACCCCTACTTTGTAAAAGAACTAGAAACAGGCTATGTTGTTATTGGAGACCACCAATACTTTAAGGGTTATACCTTATTTCTGGCAAAAGAGCATGTCACAGAACTCCACCATATGGAGACTTCTGTAAAACTTCGTTTTCTAGAGGAAATGAGTTTGGTCCAAGAAGCAGTTGCCAAAGCATTTAAGGCTGAAAAGATGAACATCGAACTTCTAGGAAATGGAGATGCTCACGCTCATTGGCACCTTTTTCCAAGACGGTCAGGTGATATGAAGGGTCATGGGCTTAATGGTCGTGGTCCAGTCTGGTGGGTGCCCTGGGAAGAAATGGCGGCAGAAGATTACCAAGTGCAATCCCCTGAACTGGAACAAATGATAAGAGCCTTATCCGATGAACTAGAGAAGCACGTGGTTTAAGAGAGGAAGAAAAAATGAAGAAAAGATACATCGTTTTATCTGGTTTGCTAGCAGTAACCCTAGCAGCATGTTCTCAAGAAAAACCTAAAAATGAAGAAAACACTCAAAAGACGGAGCAAAGCAGTCAACCTGAGGGAACTGTAGGAAGTAAATCCCAAGATTCTAGTCAGAAAAAGGCAGAAGTTGTGAATAAGGGAGACCACTATAGTATACAAGGAAAATACGATGAAATCGTCGTAGCTAATAAGCACTATCCTTTGTCAAAAGACTACAATCCAGGAGAAAATCCAACAGCCAAAGCAGAGTTGCTGAAACTCATTGCAGCAATGCAAGCAGCTGGCTACCCAATCAGCGATCACTACAGTGGTTTTAGAAGTTATGAAACTCAAACCAAGCTTTATCAAGACTATGTGAATCAAGACGGTAAGGAAGCGGCAGATCGCTACTCAGCTCGACCAGGTTATAGTGAACATCAAACAGGTCTTGCTTTTGATTTGATTGGGACTAACGGAGAGTTAGTAACAGAGGAGAAGGCGGCTCAGTGGCTCTTAGATCATGCGGCTGACTATGGCTTTGTCGTTCGCTATCTCAAAGGCAAGGAAAAAGAGACTGGCTACATGGCAGAAGAATGGCATCTCCGCTACGTTGGAAAAGAAGCCAAAGAAATTGCTGCAAGTGGCCTTAGTTTGGAAGAGTACTATGGCTTTGAAGGCGGAGATTACGTCGATTAAAAAAAGAAATTTTTCTCTTGCATTTTTAGATAAATAGTGTATAATAGATGGGTATGTGTAAAGCATACTTGTGGGAGGTAAAAATCTTTCATTACCGCCAAAACCACAAAGGAGGATTTAAAAATGGCTAAAAAAGTCGAAAAACTTGTAAAATTGCAAATCCCTGCTGGTAAAGCTACACCAGCTCCACCAGTTGGACCTGCTCTTGGTCAAGCTGGTATCAACATCATGGGATTCACAAAAGAGTTCAACGCTCGTACAGCTGACCAAGCTGGTATGATTATTCCAGTTGTTATCTCAGTATACGAAGACAAATCATTTACTTTCGTTACAAAAACACCACCAGCTGCTGTTCTTTTGAAAAAAGCTGCAGGTGTTGAAAAAGGATCAGGTACACCTAACAAAACTAAAGTTGCTACAGTTACTCGTGCACAAGTACAAGAAATTGCAGAAACTAAGATGCCAGATTTGAACGCAGCAAACATTGAGTCTGCAATGCGTATGATCGAAGGTACTGCTCGTTCTATGGGATTCACTGTT
>CAJPRB010000032.1:0-13897 GCA_905372925.1 uncultured Streptococcus sp. | reverse complement strand
TAAAGCGTGTCTGGCTCTCCTTGCCATCGACTGTCTCGGTGCTGGTCAGTTTATTGCCCGCTAGGTCATAGGTGTAGGAGAGCTTGGAGAGTTCCTTACCAGATGCATCCGATACGGTCATGTTTTCCACTTGACCCAGAGTATCGTAGGTATAGGTATGGACTAGGGTTTCACCATCCTGCTTAATGGTTTCCTTGGCGATATAGCCTCCATCGTCATACTCATAGCCGTAGCTAGAGATGAGCTTATCCTTCTTGTCTACATGACGGAGTTCAGTGAGGCGATGAGCCTTGTCATAGGTCAAGAAGCTCTTGGTCCCATCTCCTCGATTAACTTCCGTCAGATCCCCTGCTGGGTTGTAGCTATAGCTGGTCTTTTGTCCCTTGACATCTGTCACGGAAGTCAGGCGATCCAGTTCATCGTAAGTGTAGGAAACTGTACTGCCATCTGGGTAAATCATCTTCGAGATGTTGCCATAAGCATCATACTCGTACTGGATCAGACTACCATCTCCCTGACGAACACCCGTGATCTCGCCTTCTTCGTTGGTCGCGTACTGACTAGTTCCTGTCAGGTCACTCATAGACACCCGACGGCCATCCGCATCATAGGTGTAGAGGACTTGACCCTCTTGTTTTTCAGAGTACTCCACCTTGAGCAATTGATCCAGCTTGTTGTAGTCGTAGCTGATGGTTTTCCCATCGGACTTGGTCACTTTTTCGAGCTGGTTGTTGACATTGTAGGTATAGGTCTCCTTGTCTCCTAGACTGGTCATGCGCTCCACTAGATTGGAAAGCTGGTCATAGCTGTAGCTTGTGACCTTGCCATTTCCATTCGTAACCGAAGTGACATTGCCCACACTGTCGTAGGTATAGCTAGAGGTGGAAGCCTTCTCTCCACTTCCTTGTGTCGCTGTAAGCAACTGATCCTTTAGGTCATAGGTGTAGGTCTTGACACGCTTGCTTCCGGATGTGACACTGGTGAGGTTGCCGTTGGCATCATAGGTCATGCTTGCGACGCCACCAGCCTCATCTGTGATCTTCGTGAGATGGTTATCGTGATCATAGCCATACTTAGTCCACTGACCTGCCGCATCGCTTTCTGAGGTGAGGCGATTGAGGCTATCATAGGTTCGCTTGGTTACTTGACCGAGAGGATTCGTCTCCTCAAGGAGATTGCCATTCGGGTCATAGGTATAGGTCGTTTCGCGTTTGCCATTGATGGTTCGTTTGGTCACCTGACCGACTGGGTCATAGCTTGACTCCACTGTTCGACCAGTCGGCGTTTTGATCGTTTTTAGTTGATCGAGGGTCGTATAGTCAAAAGTGGTTGTAGCACCGGATGGCTTGGTCAGTTTGGTTAGATTCCCCGCTTCATCGTAGCTATACTTGGTTTCAAGGTCAAGGGCGTTCTTAGCCGTTAAAAGCCGGCCCGCCTTATCATAGCTATAGTGATTGCTTCGATCGGATTGGTCTGTCTCTTTCACCAAGTTTCCAGACACATCATAGCTATAGGTCCGTTTCTTTTGTCAAACTACCTGTAGCGTCATAGGCATACTGAGTCTCTCCACCTGTTGGACGTTTCTTGCTGCTGACACGGTTCATACTGTCATAGCTGTAGGTCGTTGTGTGGCCTTCGCCACTTGTTTCGCTCAAGCGATTGCCCAAGGCATCATAGGTGAAGGTTTGCTTGCTTCCTGTAGGAGCTACTGTTTCGATGATTCGTCCTAATGGGTCGTACTTAAAGGCTGTCGCTTGACCATTTGGATCCGTATAGAGTACCAATTTCTTATTGGCATCATAGCCATAGCTACTTGAATGGCCATTGGCGTCGGTCATTTTAGATAGGTTGCCAAGGACATCATATTCGTAAGTAGAGGTATTGCCATCGGCATCCGACTCTGTCACCACTCGGTTGAGGGCATCATAGCTATACTTGGTTTCACGTTTTAAATGATCGACGGTCTTAAGCAGATTACCATTTTGATCATAGTGATAGGTCTTAGTCTTACCTTCTTGGTCGGTTGAACTTGCGACATTGCCCATGACATCATAGGTAAAGGTTTCGCTGGTCTTATCTGCGTAGACCACCTTAGTCAGTTGGTTGTCACTATTATAGCTATATTGGGTAACCTCACCCAAGCTGTTTGTTAAAGTGAGACGATTTCCTGCCTTATCGTAGGTGTAGGTCTCATTGAGATCCTGATTATCTTTTTTGTTCACTACACGGTTGGCGGCATCGTAGCTATACTCCGTCACCAAGCCACTAGAATGCGTCTGCTTGATGAGACGATCAAGGGCATCGTATTCTTGCTTTACAGTAGTTCCGTCTGGAAGAGTCACTTCCTCCAGTTGAGCCGTTGAGGTATAGGTCATCTTCGTGACATGACCATTGGCATCGGTGACCTGAATCGGATAGCCCAGTTCATTATAGGTGTACTGAGTCTTGCCACCCAAGGCATCTGTCAACTCTGTCAACTGTTCCATCTGGTTATAGGCCATCGTGGTTTTATTGCCTAAACCATCTGTAATACTGGAAACTTGATTTTGACCTGTATAGGTCGTGCTAGCAGTATAACCTGCCGCATCTGTTAGGCTATTTTGATTGCCATTGGCATCATAGGTCATGCTTGTGCGGTGACCCAAGGCATTGGTCGTTGCGATTAGGCGCCCTGCCTTGCTGTATTCATAAGTCGTTTCTTTTCCAAGGGCATCTGTCATGGACAGGATATTCCCCATCGCATCCAACACATAGGAAACACTGCTACCATCTGGGTAGGTAACACCAGTCACGTTTCCCGCTGCATCATAGCTATATCTAGTAGTCTTTTTTCCTTTGGTTTCACTGAGTTTGTTACCTACACTGTCATAGGTGTAGGTAACTGTTTGACCTGCTTCATCGGTGTAGGATAGCACACGACCCATGATATCATAAGTAGTTTCTGCCTTTGTACCGATTGGATAAGAAACTGAGGTTAACTTGCCTGCAGCGTCATAAGTGTTTTGAGTAACTTGCCCCAGAGCATCTGTGATGGTTTTAACGGCATTATTTCTATCATCATAAGTCAAGCTACTGCTATTGCCTGCTTCATTGGTTCGAGTGACAATTCGACCCAGTGCATCACGAGTAACGGTAGTCGTTTGACCTGAAGCATTGGTTTCTGTTAGGAAACGACCCTTGCTATCATATGTATAGCTTGTGGTGCGACCTTCTGCATCGGTAACAGAAAGCTGATTCCCAACACCATCATAAGTGTAGCGATAAGTTCCACCTTCTCCATTCGAAGCACCGACTTTTCGGCCGAAACCATCATAGGTGAAGGTAGTCGTGTTACCATTTCCTTCTGTAACAGCTGTCACTTGACCTGCCTTGTCAAAAGTATGGCTCGTCCCAACACCATCAGCATCTTTTTCGCTCAGCTTGCGACCTTCTGCATCATAGGTAAAGGTCTTTGCCCCACCGAGAGGATTCGTAATGCTAGTGACTTGATTGTGCGCATTGTAGGTAAAGGTTGATACACCTCCCAAAGGATTGGTAATGCTTACCAGATTCGCACCTTGATAGGCAAAGGAAGTTGTGTGGCCAGCTGCATCTGTCGTAGATAAGATGCGCCCTTGCTGATCGACAGTATAAGCAATCTTAGACCCATCTGGCAATGTCGTCTGAATTAGATTGCCATTTGCATCATAACTATGGGCAGTCGATGCACCACTAAAATCAGTGAGAGACAGAAGATGATTCTTCTCATCATAGCTAGAAGTTTTTACTGCTCCATCAAAACGCGTTTCTGTCAAGGTATTACCATTGCTGTCATAGGTATAGCGAGTCGTTTGACCTGCCTCATTCGTCACACTTGACAGACGATTGTTGTCATCATACGTTTTTGAGACACTAGTTCCATCGGCATAGCGAATGCCCGTTGTACGATATTGCTCATCGTAAGTATATACAGTTTGATTGCCATTTCCATCGGTAGTGATCGTCTGACCTTCACTATAAGAAAGAGTTGAAACAGCACCTGCACCATCTGTTTGCTTGGTGACACGATTTTCCTCATCATACTCGTTTTGGATAACCTTGGTCCCATTTCCATCATACCAGGCTGTCATACGTCCCTTATCGTCATATTCATAACGAGTAGGAACTCCCGTCGCATCTGTATAGGTAATCAAATGACCATTCGTGTCGTATTCATAGGTCAAAGTTGAACCATTTGGGATTTGAATCGCACCTATATAGCCCTCTGAGTTATAGGTGATACTATAAACCAAGCCTGTAGGGGATGTAATCTTGGTCAGCTGATAATTTTCATTATAATCAAAGTTTGTTTTATTGCCTTTTTCATCCGTCTGACTCGTTAAGAGACCGTGATAGTTGAAAATTTTCTCTTGATGATTGTGATCAGCAACTCGGTATTCCTTAACATCGTAGTCTTCTTTTTCGTCTCCGCCAAAGTCACCTTTCTTCGTTTCAACTGTTTTTACTTCGAGAGTGAGATCATAACCGCTTGGAGCACGATATTTATCACCATCCTTCGTAAACTTAAGGATAGAGCCATCTGTACGAGTATAGTAAAGATTTTGGTCTTCATCGCTCGATAACTGCTCATTAAAGGCAAATGACCAACCACGACCAAAGAGACTATTGATACCTGCTGCTTTAGAGTTATAGGCGCGAGTAATTTCGAACTTGCCGTCAACATCTGTGATAGAAACATCTGTTCGATCTAGGTAGAAATTCCCCGTGTTTAGATTGATAGGTTCAAATCCAAACTCACAGTGAAGACCTCGACCCATTAAAAGCCTGTCTATTTCTGCCTTGGTATTAGATGTTAATGCTGGTGGATTATAAGGTTTATCAGCATTCTTTCTTGGATTGCGAATAAAAAGGGTATTATTTTGTACAACCATCATATCTTGGATACGATTATCGTAAGCAAGTTGATTCAGTGGTACTCCATAGTAAGCCGCAATCTTTGGAAGGGTATCAAACTGGGTAACTTTGTAAATCAAGAAAGTATCGCTTGATTTTTTACCGCTGGTCTGACCATCCTTTTTACTCTCTGCGTCAATCGTATAAACCTTGTTTAGTTCAGGTTCTGTAAAAGGTACCTGGGTCTGCCAGTTTGAGAGCTTGTCTTTATATTTAGTTGTTCCTTTTTCAAAGGCTGCATCAAAGGAACTACTATCAGGGTATTTGTAAGAAAAACTTGCAGAACTTTGACCCTTGTAGTCTTTCGCAGTGTCACTAAGGTTATAATCAACCTGAGCACCCGGTGTTGTCAGACCATCCGCAAAGACTCCCTGAAATTGCAGTTTTCCTTTCTTATCTGTTTTCACCATAGTCCGAAGATTGATGGTAGTGTTCCCAATTGGATAATTGACATCAACCGGATCTGGAACAGACCAATTAATCGTCAAACTCGGAGCCTTGTCTGGGGTAAACCCAATCTGTCCTGCATTATCTGCAGTAGCTTCAGTTGTATAGAAGGCACCGCCATCTGAACCTTCGTCGGTTGCAGCTACAACTAGACCATAGTTTGGTTCCAAACCTTGAACCCATGCATTTACAGTCTCACGGATATCAAAGTTATGCATCCCTATCTTCTTACCACTGGTCGCATTCTTTCCTGCAATTTCCATATCAAGACCCACAGAAGTATCCCACGTGAGGGTATTGATATCAAAATCTTGTTTCAAACGGTATGCCGCAAACTGGGTTGATTGAGAATCTGGAGCAGTGTATTCATAAATATTTAGACTTGCACTATCGATACGCGCTTCTTTAGGAATACTCTTTTGAAAATCGTAGTTAATCTTAAAGTACATCCTTGCGCGACCGATATCACGAACACCTGGAATACCAGCCATCCCCATCATCTCAGCTGTCATATACCCAACATATCCATAGGCATAACCTTGGTACTGACCATGTACGGATGAAGTCACAACATCAAGGATTTTTTCTCTTGGAACCGTTACAGTTGGGTCGATCCGAACAGGATACTTACGGTCTGAGGCAGACAACCACTCTTTACTAGCTGTGACTGTCACTTCATGACGCCCATCTCCTTTTTTCAAGCCAAGAGTTAAAGCATTACTAGTAGCACCAGCACTATCCACCATCATTGGGGCAGTTAGTACAAATAGGATCTTCGCTTTGCCCTTTTCGCGAACAAGGATTTGATTGTCTTTCAAAGAAACATCATACTTAGATGCATCTAAACCATAAGTAAAGGAGTTCTTCCCACCCCACTCTGCTAAGATAATCTCTTCTTTAACACCATTAGACTGTACCGTATATTGCACATCTGTTTTGCCATCAACGTTATTGTATAAGATGGCATTCTTTTCTACAGTTGCCTGATCATACGTTTTATCAAGCGGATAGAGGGAAATTTTGTCATCCTTATGTGTAATATCAAT
This sequence comes from uncultured Streptococcus sp., assembly GCA_905372925.1. GTDB lineage: Bacteria > Bacillota > Bacilli > Lactobacillales > Streptococcaceae > Streptococcus. The sequence continues at coordinate 7,472 of CAJPRB010000032.1, read as the reverse complement.
AGGGGTTTCTTCTTTGACTTCGCTCGGAAGAACTACGCCTACTGGAGATTCTTTAGGTAGATAATAGTGTTTTCCATTGGCATGATAAGAATAGAGAGATAAGTCAACAGGAACTTCCACCCCTTCTTGGTCAATATAGGTTTTAATATCACTCCCAATATGCGTCACAAAGTGAGTTTCATCCACCCGAAACAGTTGTTCTTGCCCACTAACCGCTACTGGTTCTCCATATTGTTTCTTTAGTTCTGCCTCTGCCTTACTCTCTTCATTGACCACCTTTGGTTGTTGTAGGGCATCTCCACCATCTTTTGCTGGTTTTGAAGCATCAGAGCTCGTCGAATGTTCCGTATTCGCATTCTCAGAACCTACAGTCTGGCTACTCGCCTCTGTGACAGCTTTTTTATAAGCGGCCTCCGCCTGACCTTGCTTGATTGCATGGCTTATTTCTTCCGCATAAATAAGTGGGGTGTTAGAAATAAATAAACTCAGTAATAATAACCACTGTATGGTCTTACGAAGTCTTTTCATCATAATTCTCCTTTGTAAGATAAATAAAATAATAAAGTGTAAAAATTAAAATAAGAGCATCACCGATGGATAAAACGAAAGAACCTAATATTGGGAACCAAACAGCAATAGCTAAACAAAAGGCAACAAGAAGCATGGATACCAGAACAGGTAGTCGCAATTGATCTACCCTACTTTTAATTGGTAAAGCTTTGTAAATACTAACCAGACTATAGGATAAGATTACTTTAAGAAAAGTTTGTATAATTGTGGTAAAAGCCCAAATCGCAATCTTAGCATGATCATACTCCAAACTCGTATTATCGTATAAAACTTGACCCAAGCCTCCGATGAGAATGCCACATAAAATCGCACTAAACAAGTAAACCAGAATAGTGTGATTTAAACGTTTATCTGATCGATACTGCTTATAAAACCAGATCGCTATTGGAAAAATAAGAACCGTTCCTATCATTAAAAATAGAAGGCTGAGTAAGATCAGAATGGGTGATAAACCTTCCTCAACTACCACAGGGGAAATCGCACCTGTAAATAGAAGGCGTTGCCCCACTCCTAAAAACAGTAAGCCAGTAGCTAGTCTCCAAAATCTTGAGAGTCTTAATATTTTCATGATTTACTTGTCCTTTCTTTGACACTTTTTAAACGAGCAGTAACCACAAATCGTTGATCATTTCCAGCAACATCGCAGGTTGATAAGATTAAAAACCGATCTTTTTGGGGGTCAGTGGCTATCTGGCGATAGAATCCCCCATAGTCTGACGTTCTTATCTGTAATGTATCTAAATAATATCGGAGACCTTCTCGACTTCCTAATTCGAATGTATAAAAAAGATGATCATCTGTATAAGAATGGGCTGCCAGCACCTCATATTCAAAATGTTGAGTCAACGTGTCAATTTTGATGCTCTCATGTTCGTTAAAAAAAGCTGGCTTCGCAAAATAATCTAAAGACCCGAACATAGAATCATCTAGCATAGCATGTCCATAGATGATAGTGACAGGATCTTCAAATGTTTTTTTGTTGACCAGCTCTGTGAATATGGCTCCATAATAAGTCTCTTCACCATCTATATTGTGAGATAGGTAATAGGTATCATCCCTTGAATGTTGAGCGACTGGATAGTCAATTCGAGTCCCTTCGACTGTTAACCAAGCAAAGACATCTGGATTCTGATGAAACCTCGTCTCTACTGCATTTTGGGAACGCTGCTCCACAGCTTTCTGTTCGAATCCATCCAAGATCTTTAGACCTAGAAATAAAACTGTAGTCATTGCAATTAACGACAAACTAAACCTTAAAATTTTCATGTAATCTCTCCCATGTTATCATTATATCAGACCTTTATCTCCCTTGTAAATACACTATCCTTTGAAAATTATGCTTTTATTAAAGTATTTTGATAACCATATACATGTATATCGTTTCATTACCTATTTGATATCTACTTTTTAACAGAAAAGAGGAGCCCTCTCTAAATAAGAATGGGCTCCTTTTTTAATAGCTGTTTGAGCTGACTCTGATTTCTTACGAAACTCCCTTTTTATAGATGACTTCTTGAACCTGCAAAACTCCAATTCTTATATTTTCTATAGGAAAATCGAGTTTAAAAATCGTTTTTAATTGAGAAGAATCCCTAGATATTTCATAATCTAGATAATCAGAATGTGCGATTCCTTTCTCATATTTCGCTACATATTTATCCGATTCCATGAAATCTTTCGTAATGATAGATTTCATAAACAGAAATATAATCCCAATGGCTGTTGGAGAAATTGCCTTTCGTAATCTTAAAAAATAATGGTGTGAATTTGGTGTGAAAAGTGGTGTGAATTTTGCTAAAAATCATCAAAAAAAACACCCCATGGTGTGAACCATGAAGTGTTTCGAAACGTTGATATAATGGTATTGATTAACGTTTTGAGAATTGTGATGCTTTACGAGCTTTCTTAAGACCTGGTTTCTTACGTTCAACTTTACGTGAGTCACGTGTAAGAAGACCTGCGCGTTTCAATGAATCGCGGAAGTCTGGGTCTACTTGAAGAAGGGCACGAGCGATACCGTGACGGATAGCTCCTGATTGACCAGCGTATCCACCACCTACAACGTTAACGAAAACATCGTATGAACCTACAGTTGAAGTAACTGCGAATGGTTGGTTGATAACAAGACGAAGGTCAGCGTGTGGGATGTATTCTTCAACATCTTTTTTGTTAACAGTGATTTTACCAGTTCCTGGAACAAGGCGAACGCGTGCAACAGCGTTTTTACGACGTCCAGTACCTGCATATTGTGCTTGTGACATACTTTATTGTTCCTTTCCTTAGATAAGTCCTGAAATATCAAGAACTTCTGGTTGTTGTGCAGCGTGAGTGTGCTCAGCTCCAACAAATACTTTCAATTTCATACCTTGAGCACGGCCAAGAGTATTGTGTGGAAGCATACCTTTAACTGATTTTTCGATCAAACGTACTGCATTTTTAGAACGAAGTTCACCAGCAGAGATTTGTTTCAATCCACCTGGGTGGTTTGAGTGAGTGTAGTAGATCTTATCAGTTGCTTTTTTACCAGTCAATTTAACTTTTTCAGCATTGATAACAATTACGAAGTCACCTGTATCAGTGTGTGGTGTAAATGTTGGTTTGTTTTTTCCGCGAAGTACGCTAGCAACAACTGCTGAAAGGCGTCCAAGAGGTACATCAGTTGCGTCAACAACGTACCATTTGCGTTCTACTTGGCCTGGTTTAGCCATGAATGTAGTTTTGTTCATGATTTCTCCTATATGAATATCGTTTTTGTTTACAGGGCGGATGTTCCGGTCCGCGGGGTATTTGAAAGGTTCCGGGGCCTTACAAATGGGGTAAACAATACCGTCTACTATCATACCAAATTTTACTACTAAAAGTCAATAGATATGTAAAATATTTTTACCGATTTTGGCGTTTAACATCTAGAAAAACCTCGCTTTTGCGAGGCTCTCCTATTTGTAAGCTAAGGCACGTTTAAAGGTTTTCCAGATTCCCAAATCATCCGTTTGAAGGACTAGGCTAGCATACATGCGTCCGATAAAGGCAGTTGCAGTGACTGCAAAAGCAACCGTTATGGCAAGAGAAATCCAAGCTTCCAGACCACTTGCATACCCATTTATAGCTCTAAATGGCATAAAGAAAGTCGAGATGAAAGGAATATAAGAACCAATTTTCAGAACTAAATTGTCCCCAGCAGCACCTAGAGAGGTCACACCGACAAATCCTGCTATAATCAAGATCATCAATGGAGACAAGGCCTTTCCTGAATCCTCAGGGCGAGAAACCATAGAGCCTAGAAAGGCTGCCAAAACAACGTACATAAAGAGGCTAACCAAGACAAACAATAAGGTATTGAGCGAGAAAGCCTCTCCTATATGGTTTAAAATACCAGATTGTGCCAAGATTGGTAGGTCTTTAAAGAGCAGAATAGCAGCCAGCCCACCCACGACGTAAATCCCAATATGGGTCAAAATCACAAGAAGCAGAGCCAGCATGCGAGCGTAGAAATAATGACTAGCTCTGATACTAGAAAAGACCACTTCCATGATTTTGGTTCCTTTCTCGCTAGCTACTTCCTGAGCAGTGACGCTAGCATAAGTAATCAAAATCATATAAAGGAAGAAACCAAGCCCTGCGGCCGCAATGGTTTGAACAATTTTTTTATTTTCCTTGGATTCATCAATCTTCTCAGTAAAGTCAACAGTTTGACTCAGACGTTTTTCCTGTTCTTGAGACAAATTGGCTGCCGAACGATTGAGTTGGTATTGCAGTTCGTTTAACTTATTGGTTACAGCTAGCTTGATGCCACTTTCAAGAGAGGTTTCACCATGATAGACAGCCTTGAGGACGCTGTCCTCTTGGTCAACGGTTAGGTAACCCTTGATTTTCTCATCCTTGACAGCCTGCTGAGCACTGGCCTCATCCTTATAATCAAAGTTGATACCATTGGTACCCTTGAGCCCTTCTTCCACAGATGGCACCGTTGTTACTACTGCTATCTTGCTATTCTTAGCCATAGAAGACCCTTGGAGATAGCCAATTCCTACAGATAAGGCTAAAAATAGGAACGGCGAAATCACCATAAAGAAGAAACTCCACGACTTGACATGCCGAAGATAGGTTTCCTTCATTACAACCCACATATTTCTCATACTTCCACCCCTGATTCTAGTTTAAAGATTTCATCGATTGTTGGAGCTTGTTGGTCAAAGGTCGCAATATATTGACCTTGAGTCAGGATTGGGAAGAGTTCCCTTCCAGCACTCTCATCATCGAGGATCAATTTCCAACTGCCTTGCTTGGTCAAGCTCACCTGTTTGACGTGAGGAAGTTTTTCCAGTTCTTCCTTGCTTCGTTCACTTGAAACAAAGAGACGCGTTTTCCCGTATTGATTGCGGACATCCTGAACTGGTCCATGCAAGACCACACGTCCATCTCGTATCATGAGAATATCATCGCAAAGCTCCTCGACATTGGTCATAACATGGTCAGAAAAGATAATGATTGCACCGCGCTCTTTCTCTTTCAAGATGACTTGTTTGAGCAACTCGGTATTGACTGGATCCAAACCACTGAAAGGCTCATCCAGGATAATCAAGTCTGGCTCATGGATCAGAGTGATAATGAGCTGAATTTTCTGCTGATTTCCTTTGGAGAGGCTCTTAATCTTGTCAGTCAATTTGCCCTTCACTTCCAGTTTTTCCATCCATTGAGGGAGTTTTTCCTTGACCTCCTTAGCATCCATGCCTTTTAGAGTCGCCAAGTAGCGAACTTGCTCAAGGACTGTCAGCTTGGGCATAAGACTGCGTTCCTCAGGCAGATAGCCAATCCGAGCGTAGGTTTCCTGACGAATCTCCTGCCCATCCAGATTGATTTCTCCTTGATAGTCCAAAAATTTCAACATACTGTGGAAAATCGTTGTTTTCCCAGCACCATTTTTCCCGACCAGTCCCAAAATTCGTCCTGGACTTGCCTGAAAATCGACACCAAACAAGACTTGCTTGGAACCGAAACTTTTCTCTAGATTTCTTACTTCTAGCATTTTCCACCTCCGAAATATGTTGCACTTATTATACTCCTTTTTGATAGCCTTTACAAGGATTTATGTACATTTTTATCTTGTTCATCCTTCCTTAAAAACTAAACTCTCTAAGGATTTTGAGTACCCAAGTGATAGAACAATTATAGCCCATTAAAGTGTATACAGGTGCTCTTACTCCTCAATTGTCCATTTTTGATCCTGAATTGTCATTTTGAAAAGCAAAAATCCACCCCGAAGGATGGATTGATGAGTTAACGCACTTCTGCATTGACTTTTTCTTCGAGTGATGCTTGGATTTTTTCCATATAGCGTGCGACTTCTTCGTCTGTTAAGCTGTCTTCTGGATTTTGGAAGGTCAAGCTATAGGCCATTGACTTCATACCAAGTCCCAGTTTTTCACCTGAGAAGACGTCAAAGAGTTTGATATCTGTCAAACGTTTCACACCTGCAGCTTGGATAGCGTCCACAACTTCTTGGTGAGTAACTTCTGCCCTGAGAAGTAGGGCCACGTCACGGCTGACTGCTGGGAATTTGGTGATTTCCACAAATGGAGCTGCTGGATGAAGCGCTACTTTGATGGCTGAAAGGTTGAGCTCCGCTACGTAAGTTTCTGGAATATCGTAAGCCTTGGCAGTAACTGGATGCACTTGCCCAAGGAAACCAAGAACTTGGTCACCGAGTGAAATCACAGCTGTCCGTCCTGGGTGGAGACTTGCAATCTCAGCTGTAGCTGTATAGGTCACTTCTAGTCCCAGGCGAGTAAAGAGCGCTTCAAGGATTCCCTTAGCATAGAAGAAATCAACTGGAACTGCTGCCGTTTGGAAATCTTTTTCAGCAACCAAGCCTGTCAATGCAAAGGCAAAGCTGTTGATTTCATTTGGAAGTTCTTCTTTTGGATTGCCTGTTTGTTCAAAGACTTTTCCAATCTCGTAAAGAGCCAAGTTTTTGTTCTTACGAGCTACGTTGTAGGCAACTGTATCAAGGATACCAGAGATCATATTTTGACGGAGAACTGAACGGTCCACAGTCATTGGCCACATAAGTTCTGTAAGGTTACTTGGCTGAGCTGTAAACTCAACTGCTTTTTCAGGAGTTGTCAGAGCGTAGGTAATGATTTCTGTCAAACCTGCTCCTTCGGCGATGGTACGAACTTGACGGCGAAGTTTTTGTGTCGCAGTCAATTCACCAGCTGTACCGTCATCTTTTGGAAGACTAGTTGGCAAGCGATCATAACCATAGATACGGGCGATTTCTTCAAAGAGGTCAGCTTCGATGGTGATATCCCAACGACGACGTGGGACGCTGACTGTAAAGGCTTCAGCATTTCCAGAAAGACCAAATCCAAGACGGCGGAAGACATCCTCGACATCGGCATATGAAAGCTGAGTTCCAAGGACACGGTTGACGTCTGCAAGGGTTGAAGAAACTTCTACATCAGAAGTATCAAGCTCACCTGCTGAAACGATACCCTTACGCACCGTCGCACCTGCAAGATTAGCAATCATACTAGCTGCCGCATCCAAGGCTTCATTGACTGTTGCTACATTAATGCCTTTTTCAAAACGAGAAGACGACTCAGAACGAAGGTTCAGGCGACCGCTAGTCTTACGAATTGATTTGCCATTGAAAACAGCAGCTTCAAGGACGACACGACTAGAATTTTCAGAGATTTCTGTTGCTTGACCACCCATGACACCTGCAAGGGCTACTGGTTTGTCAGCAACAGTAATCACGAGGTCACTTGCTTCCAACTCACGTTCTTCCCCATCCAAGGTCACCAATTTTTCACCAGCACGCGCTTCACGCACACGGATGTCAGTCCCTTCAAAGGTATCCAAGTCAAAGGCATGCATGGGTTGACCAAAGTAAAGCAGGA
>CAJPRB010000031.1:0-14240 GCA_905372925.1 uncultured Streptococcus sp. | reverse complement strand
TAAAGTCTTTTTCGTTATAAAAGTTGATAAATCAAGTTCTTCCAGTTTCGGTTTGACTGCTCCTTCCATCAAATGACGGTATTCGAGGAGAGCCTCCAAACGTTTGGAAACCAAATCCTGATGATGGGCTATTTTGTTTAAAGTTTCTGGATTAGATTCAGAATTTTTTATAAGTTGCTGAGTATATCCTGATGCGATTGTCAAAGGTGTACGAATATCATGAGCAATGTTACTGATTGCCATATCTAGGGTGCGTTTTTCACGCTTCATGATTAGCTGATTTTGCTCCACTTCTTGAAATAGATTCTCAATTTGGTTATGTAGACGCAAAATGGTCTTTGAAAAGAAATTTACACCGATCCTCTTCATACTACCAGAGCGAATCTTTTCTTCCATTTGTCTGCTTAAATCTCTAATTGCTATATGATAGCGAATCAAAGAAATCGCCAAAATGATGTTAATGAGGAGCAATATAGATATCAAAATGTAATTCATTATTTATCTCCTTTTAATCGGACACCAACTCCCCAAATGGTTTCAATGTACTCATGATTTGGATCCAGTTGATGCAGTTTTTTACGGAGATTGCTTAGATGGGTGTTGAGCGTATTGTCTCCAGACAGGTAACTTTCTTCCCAAATCAATTCATAGAGTTCTTCTTTGGTGAAGATTTTTTTAGGATAATGGAGCAACATTTGAAGAATCTGGCACTCTTTCTTTGCAAGCCGAATGGTTTCAGTTGTGCTACTTATTTCAAAACTATCCGCATCGAACTGGATATTTTTAAAGTTTTGTACGAGGTTATCAATTTCTCTTCGATCTTCTGACTGATGTTCACCACTTTGGCGTAATTGAACAGTGACTCTGGCAAAGACTTCGTCCAAATCAAAAGGTTTTACTACATAATCATTGGCACCATCTAGGAGATATTGGCTGATGAGCTTTTTATCACCTAAAGCAGTAAGCATGATGACCGGAGTCTGACTAGTTTGTCGAATAGCTTGCAAGACTTGGTCGCCATTTTTCCCTGGCAGCATGATATCTAGCAAGACGAGATCGATGCCACCTTTATCAAATTGCATGATACCTTCTGTCCCAGAAAATGCTTGAATCACCTCGTGTTCCTCTGCAAGAAGGGTTCTTAAGATTTCCTGGATTTCATTATTATCTTCAATTACAAGTATGCTCGCCATAAATCTCGTCCTTTCTAAAACTATTATAACATGTTTTGCTAGGAATTCCAGATACAGAAAAGCTCCTCTCACATTTTAAGCAAGAAGGAGCTAATAAATTGAATCTATTTAACCAAATAAGCAATCAGGGTAATAATCCATAAATGAGCTGGGTAGAAAATATAAAAGAAATATTTACTCCAGACGGTTTCCTTACCTCGCTGTCCATTATACAAGGCCATAAAAGGAAAGACGGTGATAAAGAGCCAGTCAGAATTGAAAAGCATCATTTCCAGTGTTTGGTGCCAAGTGTCGTAAATTTGGATGGAAGTCACTAACAAGAAGGCCCACAGAAGGGCATAGAGGAGATTTCGCAATCCCTTGCGATTTCGACAAGAGTAACTAATCAAGAGAAATGGTAGCATGGTAATACCACCCTCGGTAAAAAGACAACCGACAATCAAGAGACCAGTAAGCCCAATCCGACGCCACAACTTCTCTTTTCGATCCATCTCTTTTCGAGGAAAACCAAGCCAAAGCATGGTGACACCGATGGCCAAAGTCAAGAAAATATTATTAGTAACCATTACACCCTTAGAGGCAAAGAGAGTATTAAGTAGGCTATTTCCAGCAAACATGATAAGCGCCCAACTCCAAAGGCGGATGAGGTAGTTTTTCAGATTTCGAGTATGGATAAAACCTTCCATAGCCATATACGCAAACCAAACTCCCACACAACGGGTCAAGGCGTGAAAGATACCTTCCCACAAAGGGGAAACGATTCCGGTGATATGAGGGATATGGTCCAGAACCATTACTGCCGCCATCAGATACTTCAACTGCGTTGCATTCCATTTTTTCATAATAAACCTCTTTCTTTTTGATCTACATAGAGTATAGCATACATTTCTACGCATAATCGTACACCCATCTTACATTTAAAAAGCCTATCTTACATTTTTGTAAGACAGGCGTGAATATCAAAAGTTTATTATGAAAGTTACCTTCTAGTCCGTAATTCGTTGGTACATTTCTGGTCTTCTATCACGAAACAGTCCCCAGTTGAGGCGTTCACTTGCTCCCTTGTCAAGGTCATAGGTCGCTAACAGAACAGCTTCACCTTGTCTTTCAGCTTTCTCTAGAATAGCTCCTGTTTCATCCGTCATAAAGGACGAACCGTAGAAGTCAAGACTGGAACTCTGTCCACCATTTTCTTCACTAGGAGTGACTTCCTCCAAACCATAACGATTGGCTGCAATAACTGGAACAATATTCGCTGCTGCGTGTCCTTGCATGGTACGTTGCCAATGACCACAGCTATCTGTATCCAAGATAGGTTCCGAACCAATAGCTGTTGGATAAAAGAGCAATTCAGCACCATTTAACGCAAGACAGCGCGCTGTTTCAGGGAACCATTGATCCCAACAGATGCCAATACCAATCTTAGCATAGCGAGTATCCCAGACCTTGAAACCAGTGTTGCCAGGTGTGAAATAAAACTTTTCTTGATAATAATGGTCATCTGGTATGTGGGTCTTCCGATAAACGCCAAGTACCTCTCCATCTGCATCAATGACGGCGATTGAGTTATATAAGACATTCCCATCTTTTTCGTAGAAACTAATCGGTAGAACAACCTGTAGTTCCTTAGCAAGCACCTTAAAATGCTGAATGGCTGTATTTTCTATCACCGACTGTGCATACTGGTAGTAGTCATACTGGCGTTCCTGACAGAAATAGGGACGTTCAAACAACTCGGGTAAGAGAATGATTTGTGCACCTTGTTCTGCAGCCTGACGTACTAGACGTTCAGCTGTTTGGATATTTGTTGCCACATCCTTGGTACATTGCATCTGGATTGCTGCAACTCTTACATTTCTCATCTTTTTCTCCTATTCAGGGATTTGTTGGGTGATACAGTGGATATTGCCACCACCTAAAAGAATATCTCTAGCTGCTATTCCGACAACTTTACGGTCTGGAAAACACTTACTGAGGATATCTAAGGCCACTTGATCGTTTACGTCCTGAAATTGTGGCACTAAGACAGACTTGTTGGCAGTATAGAAATTGACATAGGAAGCTGCAAGACGTTCACCTGCATAACGCTCTTCCTCACCTTCTTCATATATGTAGCCTGGCAAATCCTCTTCGGTTACAACTTGATGAAGCGCTGGGATTGGCAATTTATGAATAGTGAAGGGACGCCCTTTTGCATCTGTTTCCTTCTCTAAAAGAGCTAAATCAGCTACAGACATAGCATACTGGGGATCGTCTTGGTCATCCGTCCAAGCCAAGACAATCTCTGCAGGACCAACGAAAGCGGCAACATTGTCAACGTGTTCATTGGTTTCGTCCTGATAAATACCATAAGGCAGCCAGATAACTTTTTCAGCGCTAAGGCTCTCTAATAAGGTGTTTTCAATTTGCTCTTTAGACAGGTGGGGATTGCGTCCAGGACTTAGAAGACAACTTTCAGTCACAAGAATGGTTCCTTGACCATCACTATGTATCGCGCCGCCTTCTAGCACAAAGGGTTTGGCATCGTAAATAGGCATCTCTAAAACTTCTGCAAAACGACTGGCTACTTGGTCATCATCTTCATAATCTTGGTAGAGACCATCTACAGCCCCACCCCAAGCATTGAAAGACCAGTCTACTGCCAACTTTTCTCTTTTATCATTGACGAGAATAGTCGGACCCGTATCACGCGCCCAGGCATCATTAGTAGGAATGTCTAGATAAACAACCTTGTCTCCAAGATAGGATTGGGCTTCAGATAGATAGTCCTGCTCCACCAAAAGATAAACAGTTTCCCCTTCTGCTATGGTCTTGATAATCTGGCTAAATGCTTTTTTGGCAGCCTTTCCTTGAAAAGGCCATGAACCTGGTCGAGTCGGCCAGATCATGAGGGTGCCATGATGGGGTTCGTACTCTGCTGGCATATGATAGCCTGCTTTTTTCGGAGTTTCTATCATGATAATCTCCCTTTAAAGTCTTGATAGCCAAAGGCTTTGACTAAGCTGCAGTCTCCCTGCTCGTCCATAAGATAGAGACTTGGCAAGCCAATACCGTTAAAGGTATTATTTTTGACAAAAGAGTAAATAGCCATATCTTCAAAATAAAGCCTATCACCTATTTGGACTGGATTTTCAAAACTATAATCACCAATCACATCACCCGTCAGGCAAGTATTGGAAGAAAGTCTATAGGTATGGGCTTTTTCCTGAGCCTCAAATCCATTTCTCAAAGGTGGACGATAGGGCATCTCAAGTACATCTGGCATATGGCAGGTCGCGGAGGCATCTAAAACCAAGATCTCCATACCGTTTTCTACAATATCCAATACTTCAGTTGCTAGATAACCCGCATTGAGCGCAATAGCTTCACCCGGCTCGATGTAGACTTCAAGATTGTAAGTATCTCGAAGTCTTTTAATCTCAGAAATCAGCAAATTCACATCGTAGTCTTCTCTTGTAATGTGGTGTCCGCCACCCATATTGAGCCATTTGACCTCATGTAAATAAGGTCCAAACTGTTCTTCTACAGCTTTCAAAGTTGTCTGTAAATCATCTGCTCCCTGCTCGCAAAGGGTGTGAAAATGAAGACCATCCACCAAATCCAGCAAATCACTAGGAATTTTATCTAGTGTAACGCCAAAACGAGAACCAGGTGCACAAGGGTCATAGAGCGCATGGTCACCCTGTGTTGAACATTGAGGATTGAGACGTAAACCAACACTGATACCAGCCTCACGACAACGCGAACCATGCTTACGCAATTGTCTCTCAGAGTTAAAGACGATATGGTCCGTTATCTCTAGCAATTCCTCCAAGTCTGCATCCTTGAAAGCTGGCGCAAAGACATGGACTTCACCTTGAAACTCATCTCTAGCTAGCTTGGCCTCATAGAGACCACTTGCAGTTGTACCAGATAGATACTGGCTAATCAAGGGATAGGTTTTATAGAGGGAATATGCCTTCTGGGCAAGCAAAACCTTGCAACCAGCTTCTTCTTGAACATATTGTAGGATACGGCAGTTTGCTTCTAACTTGGACAAGTCAATGACATAGGCTGGTGTTGGTACTTGTTCTAATTTCATCAGTCCACCATTTGTGGGTTTTCTACCACAACCCATGGCAATCCGTACTCATTCAAAGCTTCCATGAATGGATCTGGATCCAATTCTTCAAGGTTATAGACTCCGGGTTGTTTCCAAGTACCATTCATCACTAATTTTGTCCCAATCATGGCTGGAACACCTGTTGTGTAAGAAATTGCTTGTGAACCAACTTCTGCGTAACATTCCTGATGGTCACAAACATTGTAAATATAGATAGTCTTTTCAACGCCATCTTTGACACCTGTAAAGATACAGCCGATATTGGTTTTCCCAACTGTGCGTGGACCAAGGCTTGCAGGGTCTGGAAGCAAGGCTTTCAAGAATTGGATTGGAACAATTTCTTGACCGTTAAAGTTAATGGTATCCGTACGAAGGAGTCCGACATTTTCCAAGCATTTCATGTGCGTTAGGTAAGATTGCCCAAAGGTCATAAAGAAACGAATCCGTTTGACACCAGGAATGTTCTTAGCCAATGATTCAATTTCTTCATGGTGAAGGAGATACATGTCTTTTTGACCAACTTGAGGGAAATCGTACTCACGCTTGATAGACATGGCTTCAACTTCGACCCATTTTCCATCTTCCCAGTAAGAACCTGGGGCAGAAACCTCCCGGAGGTTGATTTCTGGGTTGAAGTTTGTCGCAAACGGATAACCGTGGTCACCACCATTACAGTCTAAAATATCGATATAGTGGATCTCATCAAAATAGTGTTTCAGAGCATAAGTTGAAAAGACACTAGTCACACCTGGGTCAAAACCAGAACCAAGAAGAGCTGTCAAGCCTGCTTCTTTGAATTTCTCCTGATAAGCCCATTGCCATGAGTAGTCAAAGTAAGCTGTAAAACCAAGTTCCTTGCAACGTTTTTCATAAATGTCACGCCATTCTGGATCTTCTGTATCCTCAGCCTCATAGTTGGCAGTATCTATATAGTGGACACCTGTCGCCAAACAAGCATCCATGATAGTTAAGTCTTGGTATGGCAGAGCTACGTTCAAAACGGCTTCTGGTTTGTAGCTTTCAATCAAAGCAATCACTTCTTCTACCTTATCAGCATCAAGAGCAGCTGTTTCAATCTTTGTACTTGTTTTGCCTTCTAATTTAGCCTTCAGGTCATCACATTTTGACTTTGTACGACTAGCAATCATAATCTCTGTAAATGTTTCGCTATCTTGGCAAATCTTTGAAATAGCAACTTGGGCAACGCCCCCACATCCGATAACTAATAGACGACTCATTTTTTCCCTTCCTCTTCTTCTAAAATGTCTTCTACATACTTAGGCAACATAAAGGCTCCCACATGTAAGTTTGCAGTGTAGTATTCTGTGAAAAGCTGGCGTTTTTTCCAGCCTTCCTTATCAAAATCTTTAACAGGGTGGTATTTTTTCGATGCAAATCCAAATAGCCAATAGCCAGCTGGACTGGTTGGGATGTGCGCCTGATAAACTCGACTGATTGGAAAGGATTGATTGACCTTGCGGTGCATGCTTCGGCAAGCTGACTCATCTTCGTCAAAGAAAGGACTACCATGCTGGTAAATCATGATGCCGTCTTCTTTGAGAGCTCTGTAACTGTTTCCATAAAATTCCTTGGTAAAGAGCCCTTCCGTATGTCCAAATGGATCCGTCGCATCGTTGATAATGATATCGTAATCATCCTCACAGTTTCTCAAAAATCTCAGTCCATTTTGATAATAAATCGTAACACGAGGGTCATCTAGCCCTGCAGCAAAGTCTGGGAAATACTCACGACAAACCTCGACCAACATCTCATCTGGTTCCACAATATCGATTTGCTCTAGTTCAGGATAGAGTGTTAATACTTGGGCAACACCGCCATCACCACCCCCAATAACCAATACTTTCTTTGGATTGGGATGCACAGCCATGGGAACGTGGACCGTCATTTCATTGTAGACAAAGTCATCTGCATCTGAAAACAAGACGTGACCATTTAAGATTAATATTTTCCCAAAAGCGGGAGTATCTAATACTTCTATATCCTGCCATTCACTTTTTCCAGCGTAGAGTTGCTTAGCTGTTCTCAAAGATAATTTCACATCTGGAGTATGAACTTCAGAAAACCACAAATCCATCTAGTTCTCCTTTCTATCAATAACGTTGATGTGATTGACTTCTGGATCTTCCGTCCCTTGGAGGGAGCAACCACGTTCTTTGGCAAATAGGATATAATCCACAATTTCTCGTGTAATACGTTCACCTGGTGCTAGGATTGGAATCCCTGGAGGATAGCACATGACAAATTCCCCACAGACCTGTCCAACAGACTCATCCAAGGTCAAACTTCTTCTCTCTGAATAGAAGGCTTCCTGAGGAGACAGCACTAACTCTGGTTGGATATATTCTCCAGCAATCAAGTCCTTTCCATCTCTTGAATAGAGTCTCTTAATATCAGCCAAAGCACCGACCAGACGCTCTATATCTTGGATGCGATCGCCGATGGAAATATAAGCCAAGATATTACCAATATCCCCAAACTCAATCTGAATATCATATTCGTCTCGCAGGAGGTCATAAACTTCGATACCTGTTAAGCCAATACCCTGAGTGTAGACTGACAGCTTGGTCACGTCAAAATCACAGACCGACACACCGTCTATTAACTCTTTTGAGTAGGCATAGTAACCACCGATAGCATTGATTTCACGACGAGCATACTCGGATAGTTCAATAACCTTCTCAAAAGACTCTTTACCACGAAGAGCTAGATTACGACGTGAAATATCAAGACTTGCCATCAACAAGTAAGAGGCAGATGTAGACTGGGCCAGGTTAATGATCTGTCGAACATATTCAGGATTCATACGCTCCCCGATAAGCAGGATGGAGCTCTGGGTCAAACTCCCACCAGACTTATGCATAGAGACCGCCGCCATATCAGCGCCAGCGTCCATAGCAGATAGTGGCAATTTGTCTGTAAAATGCAAATGCGCTCCATGAGCTTCATCTACTAAAACCAGCATGCCAGCTTTATGAGCCATTTCCGTTAAACCCTTGAGGTCTGAACAAATACCATAGTAGGTAGGATTGTTGATTAGGATAGCTTTAGCATCCGGATGTTCCTTGATGGCCTGTGCAACACGGTCATTTTCAAGACCTAAAGCGATGCCAATTTTAGGATCTACACTCATCTCAATATAGATGGGAATGGCACCACATAGAACCAGCGCATTGATAGCAGATTTGTGAACATTTCGCGGCAGAATAATCTTATCTCCAGCCTTGCAGGTGGAAAGAATCATGGTTTGAACAGATGATGTTGTTCCACCAATCATGAGAAAGGCATGCGCTGCTCCAAAAGCATCCGCAGCCAGCTCCTCTGCATCTCGAATAATCGAAATGGGATGGCCTAGATTATCCAAGGGTTTCATAGAATTGACATCAATGCCAACACATTTTTCTCCCAACAATTCAACAAGTTCTGGATTTCCCCGTCCGCGTTTATGACCTGGTACATCAAAGGGAACAATCCTTTTCTTTCGTAACTTAATCAGACCTTCATAAATAGGGGCCTGGTTCTGATCTAACTTCATCAAGACATACTCCTTTACCATATTTTTAGCGCCTAAAAAATGAAAATGAAGGCGACCAAAGCTTGACTTATGAAAAAAGAGCAGGTTTTCACCTGCTCTGCAATCTTCTGACGTTTTTATTTTGGTTTCTGTTGAGTATGTCTGTTCCTGATGTTTCCTAACTCTCTAGTAGCAAATATTACGTACTTTATTGATCGTTTCACAAGATGACGTGTGCTTTCACCACACTAAAATTTATGAATTAGGACAAGCGTCCTAACATCAACTTATAAAAGTAGGCTTTTAACCCTATCAATAATGCGGCTTTTCAACCACGCTTCGGCATTCAACCCTGCCTGTCCGTAGGCATTTTTTACTCGGGTTTATATTTGCTAGAAAACATCATCTCATTTTCTAAGCCTTATAACTATATCATGTTTACAAAAGCTTGTAAAGTACTTTTTTAAAATTTTCTTAAATTTTGTTCGCGAATAGTTAAATTACCACCCAAAAGTTAAAGTCCAATCAACTGAAAACGATTAAAAAGGGAACTAATTTTTAGTTCCTCTCAAAATTATTTAATCTTATGCTTATTCATTTTCTCTTGGAAAATATCTGTAATGATTTTGCGCAATTCTTCACGCTCTTTTTCAGGGATTTCACCACTTCTCTTGGCAACTGCGTAGAGCTCCGGATGTTCGATAGAAATACGCTTTATTGTTCGAGTTGTAGCGTGTTTTCGCACGAAAAAGGGAATGCGTTTGATCCATTCCTGAGGTACTAGGGCAAGGATTTTCGCAGCGGTTTCCTTATCGCTAATTTCAGAAGTTGTCAGTCCCTGCTTTATCATGTCCTGTTCTTTTTCAGTAAAATCTTTTAATTCCATGATGCTTCTCCTAGTTAGTAAATTTCTTTATGATAGATTATATACTAATCCTGACCAAAGTACAAATAGAATAACATCACAAAAACTTAGTAGATCTTTATTTCACTAATCATCACGCGCCACTTCTCCAACTAGCTCAAAATCTATCATATGGTAGTTCTCATCCAAGCGAATTAAGGAGAAATACTCATTCCAAAACAGGTGGTCACTGTGACTTTTCCACTGGATACCATACCATAGTTGGGTCGAATCGACAGGATGTACAGACGGAACTGACCATAATTTATCACCAAAGGTTGTTCGCATAGCTCCTTCTTCAATTCTAGTCAGTATATCTACACCATTCAGCTTATAGGAAATAGCTTTTGATTTTGCTGCTTTGATACGATCTTCATCTAGCTTAAATTGGATAATTTTACAGTCCTCTAAGGCGGTTTCTTTTGTTTCATCTCCGTATAAGGCAATACTTCCAAGGATTAAACCATCTTTGCCAAGAAAATAGGGAGCATACGACACAGCATTGCTATCTCGACGGAAGCCTTTCTTGATAAAAATACTCTTATCAGCCCGATATTTTTTGATTTTCCCCGAAGAAATATTCGCTTCATAATCATCGCCAAAGCTATCCTCCCCCCTGATATAGATGTCAAAACCTTCTTTCAGAAGATCACTCACACTTGTTTGTGTTAGCGTGATCGACTTGTCATCTATCATCAATTCTGGAGCTTTGGGTGGCAATCCTATCTGACCGTAGGCTATCATAAGAAATAAAGCCACCATAAAAGAAACCACAAGTGCGATCATCGCTTTTCCCGTGCGTTTTCTAGCATTAAAAAGTGCCATAATCGGTGGTAGAATGACAATTCTAGCCAAGATAGCATTACCAGTTCCACCCCTACTCATGATTTGTACTACAAAAACGCCAGCAATCGCAATCATCGACAAGTAAACTAGAAGTTCGCCAAGCCCCATCTTATCTGTACGAGTTTGCTCATTTACTGGCTCGTCTAAGACGGATTTCCCATTCACTACCAGCCTTTTGAGGAAGAAATACATTCCGAGTACAATCCCCAAAAACGCTAGTCCAAGAAAAACTAGGGATCCGATTGCAATCATTCTGCCCATCTTTATTTTCTCCTTAGTTGATACATTCAGCCTTTATTTTCTTTTTTAAAGTTCTATTCGCAATCAGTAGCACGAGTAAAAGAAAGGGTACCCCATTAAGAACAAATATGGGGAAGGCCTTAATAGCAATCCATAAAATCGTCCCTTTTTTCTCAATCCAAGTCCCTCCCCAATCACCATTGATCAATGGAAATAGTGATTCTATATAGCCTTGATACCATAGAAAAAATGGATTTTGGGAGCAATTCGCATTCAGCCAGATAATTATCAAGCAAAACAGAATCAAATAGACCAGACCGACAAATACACTAATTCGTCTGGTGGTCTTTGTCGCCTGCCGACAGATTCTTTCTTTTGTCTCTTGATTAATGCCTTCAAGACCACTATTCTTGCAAGCTTCCTTTTCAAACCGATAAAGTAGATACCTATAGAGGTAATCTTTTCACTTATGACCTTTCATATCAAATCTCGTCTAAGTCTTGGACAACAAATTAAAAATCATTGTTTAGATTTCTAATTTCAAGGAATTTCCATCTAGATAGACTGCCTTCGACTCAGTGATTTTGATTATTTCCTCTTCTGAAAATCCAATGGTCTCCCCATCATTTAGGGTCACATCACCCTCCAGAATATACTGAAGAATCGACAAAAGGAAATAATATAATTCATCACTGTCCATAGCAGAGTCTATAATCTCGATTTCAGATTTACCGAATTCTTTCATACCATAGGTGTAGACACTGCTTTTATCCTCTTGATTGATAATCCCGATATAAAGCCAGAGTTGAAGGGGCAGATTGTCCTCTTTCAAAAAGTCTGAAAAGTCAAGATAAAGATTTTTAGGTAATAACAAGGTTGCAGAACCTTGATATATCCCAATAGCATTTTCACAGGTTCTCAAAATAGATGCATTGACCTTGGTCAGTAGGGAATATTGTTCTACTGATGAAAGAGTCTTAGACAAGATTGAAACAATGGCATGATTGGTATGCTCTCTAGCTTCATTTTCAACATTATTCCATAGATAAGAATAAGCATATAAATCATCAAACTCACTTGCAGGAATTGGGAAAGGCATAGAAGCTAGGGCGACAAGGTCCCCATTTATTTGAAATGTTGAGGTGTTTTCATCTTCATCCACTTCACTGACATCAAGGCCCCAGTAGTTTTTCAAATCCTCGATAAGAGTATTTAAGTCATAAGTCTCTTCTCCCTTAAACAGAGGCATGGATAAGACTACTTTTGTTTTTTCTTCTACCTTTTCTTTCTTGCTACCAAAAATATTTTTTAAGAATTTCATAAAACTTCTCCTTTTTCTTACCTAGTATGAGAATATAGACTCCTATTCATTTAAAGCATGTCGCTGTACCAAGTTTCCTCATCAGAACCACTTTTATCAAAGATTAGCTCAGTTAATTCCAGTTCTGAAATAGCTTCATCAGGCCAGTTATCTTGAATAACCTTTTGAGCTTTTTTATCTAGCTGCTCCAAGTCTCTGTAGAGCCTAGACATCAAATCACCCGATAACAAGAGTAGATCCTGTTCACAATAGCCTGTAAAATGAACATTTATGGTTTTATTAAGACATCGCCCTAGAAAATTGATCTCCGAATCATTATTTTCCCAGTTTCTTCCCTTCCATAATGCCAATAAATCTTTTTTATCTCATGCCATCCTCGATTAATATTGGATCTTGGAACCCTTTATATATAAAACACTTCTCGTTTTTCTTCTATTATACCACTTAAAAGACAAAAGCCTGTAGTTTCAGTGTACTGCAGGCTTACTATGTAGAAAGAAACAATGATGACCACAACATTCATACATTTCAGGTGTTGATATTGATAATATGTTCCTTTGTAGTTTTAGAGCTGGAGAAACTTATCTATCAAATAACTCTCAAATGTTTCTATATGATTGGTGTATAATGCTTACTTAGAAATCTAATAGCAGATTTTTGAGCCTTTTTAATTTTTTCAAGGTCCATATTTTCTACCGCAGAAGATGATATCCATCTCTTGCCAAATAATATTTGAGCTGCTTCTATCATCATACCGCAAGCATAGAGGTCTTTTTCTTCGGTAATAGCTTGAATAAAACTGGTCTTTGCTTCTTTGGATATAGTTTCTACTTTTACCCTATGAAAGGATAGTTGCATGAGACTTGTCGCAGACCATGCACGACAAAGAGCATCTCCATCACCTAGCATTTGTCTTGTCAAAAGACCAATTTCTTTTTCTGTTCCTACCCAACCTAAAGCTATGACCACCTTTTGACGAAGAATAGTCTTCTTTATATCTAAAAGTGAAATGAGAATAGGAATCAGTTGGTCACAAAGCGACCAATAAAAATCTCGATGCTTTGATTTAGAAAGGATTTCCGCTATAAGATACGCAGTCAATACACTTTGTTTTTCATCTTTAACTTCATCCAACTGTTCAAATAGAAACTCTAATCCATCTCTTCCATGTTTATCAAAGCTACCTTCTAAATGCAGGTTTCTACCTTCATTCCAATCTTTGCAAATCAGTTCATAATGATATGCGATTTCTTGGGAACTACCTAAATTAGCTACAAATTTGATTCTTTTACCAGAAGGAAAGCTTTCTTTTTCCAAGTCAAGATATGCTTTTTGTAAATCTTCTTTATCCATTTTTTGCCTCAAGCTATTTTATTCTTTTAGAAACGTTTGATAAACCTTTTAACAAATAGTGACCATGACATTACCATTGAGCTCTAAAATCTTCTTGTAAAAATCTTTCATTGCTTGGAAATACTCGCAGATTTCTTCTTCAATCTCTTCCTCTTCTTCATCATAATCCCAAATATCAGGATAAAGATCAGCATTTTTACAAGCTTGCATACTAAAATGCGTCATGGCTTCTTCAATATCAAAGTTTTCCAAAGCTGAACAAATCTCTACTACTTTTGTTTTTTCTGTATAAGCAATATATTCCGTAACATTTTCAAGGGGAGTCACACCCAAAACAGCAACGCTCAAAGAATCATTTTCGCTAGGATTTGAAGTGCCAACACCTGTAAGCACAAAATGAAGAACATCCCACATTTTATCTATATCAAGTAGAAGTTCTTCTTCCTCTACTATCTCAAATTGATCATCTTCTTCAGCATTAAACCTTTTCATTTGATGTAAATACTGATCATTGATATATCTATAATTAGCAATCATTCCCATTTGTTTTTCCTCCAAAATTTCTATGTTGAATGACATTTTTATATAAGCTCAATTTCGCCCAGGTTTAGTTTTTGCCTGATTTATTGTATCCTCAGATGTTTTCCCTATAAAGTGTTATAATAAAGGTGTATCCAAAATGCGGATTATAGTTTAAAAAGGAGAATAGCGATGGGCTTTTTTATATTTGCTTTGACTTTTTATTTTAT